>NZ_JAIDBW010000034.1:49031-148565 GCF_029056165.1 Duncaniella sp.
ATCCGCAACATCGCCTTCACAGCCGTTGATGGCGGATCAGAGGGTAGCGATCAGGCAGGTGAGCTTGAGGAGCAATCTACTGTACTCTGCTACTGGCCCGCTGACGCAGAGTATGGCGACACCGGCAATGCAGAAGTGGATGGCAAAATGGGCGACGGCAACCTCATCAAGTGGACCAACGGCATGAGCCTCGTTCTCGAACGTACCGACAAGTCTTACTCAAGTGCAGAAAGCATTCTCATCAACGAGGAATCATACAAGACCATCAAGCTTTCAAACGGTGCCATGAACACTCTCCATGCTCCCGAAGGCTATGCGATCAACAAGCTTGCAATCTACAGCTACATCAATTATGACCGTGTGGCCAAGGGCAGCGAAGGCCGTGTATGCTACTGGAAACAGATCGGCGAGACTACCTATACTGAGGAGACCGCAACAATCCTCAAGGACTACAGCGATAACGCCAAGACTGATCCCGCCTATAAGAACAATCCTGACAAGGTTGAGGTCGCTCTCCCCAACCTGACTTCAGTTCAGCTCCAGAACACTGGTGAGCAGCTTTGCGTCGTGCTTGAAGTGACTTTCGGCAAGCTCCCCACATCAGGCATCGAGAATGTCGAGATCGCACGTCCCGTAATGGAAGACGGTGTGATGTACAATCTTCAGGGTATCCGTGTTGACGAGAACTACCGCGGTCTTGTCATCATGAACGGTAAGAAGTTCATCAAGCGTTAAGACAGTCCGTTCAGCTACTTTCACAAATGATTGAGAGAGTAGGGTAAAATAGATATGATTGGAAAGGGTGTGTCAACTTTTTAAGCTTGTCACACCCGTTTTTCAAAAAAAGTCCAGTCAATTCACCATTCACCACTTAAAATCAGTACACAATGAAAACATTAAAAAGTCTGACCTGCATGGGTGCGTTAATAGCGGTGAGCCAGCTTTGCGCTGCACAGACCGCTGTCACTCTTGCCCATTGGTCGTTCAACAATACATATTCTGTTACCGATGACGTGGCCACCCCTACGGCTACGGCTGCTTCAAGTTCATCCAACCTCCACGGACTCAAACTCAAACCCAACGAACAGACCGGATCGTCCGACACATGGCTGATGCCTTGGCGTCAGACCCGCACCGGTCAAGTGGCAGCGCAGGATGACAAGGGTGCGTATCTTGAGCAAGGTGCGATCAGCTGCGACGGATGTGCGATCCACCTGACAAGTCCTGTCCCTACGCCCAAAGAGCTATCCGCTTCATACGTGTGGGGCGACAAGACCGAGGCATTTCCTGACGGAAACTCCTATTCGTATCAGAATCCCTACAACTATTATGAGATCCGGACTTCCACCGCAGGCTACAAGGATATCCGTCTTTCGGTGAACGCTGCCGGTCACAACAGCCCGACGCAGTACTACGCCGTGGCTTATTCCACCGACGGAAACAACTGGACTCTTGCCGGTGACAGCTATCTTGCCGGTGCGTCCTATAAGACTTGGGTCGTGACTGATATTGATCTCCCCGTGGCCGGACAGGAGAGCGTCGCCATCCGTATCTTCCCCGCCTCGACTTGGAAAGGTCCGGGCGCAAGTGTCAGTCAGGATAATCAGTTCAATCTTGACGACGTGTATCTCTACGCCACTCTTGATGCGCCGGTGGCAAAGATCGGTGGATTCACTGTGGGTGATCTCGCCGCTTCGGAAGGCGTTGATTATGACTATGAGTGCAAACTCCCCATCGATTATACGGACTCTAAGGTCACTATCCGCCCGAATGTCGAGAATGCGGTTGTCAGTGTCACCGGTGAGGATATCGACGGTGACGAGATCGATATCACGGACAATGAGGACGGCAGCTACACCATCCGCACTCCGCGTGCGAATCAGTCCAGCTTCCTGACATTCAATATCAAGCCGACTGAGGGAGCTGTAGCCCTGAAGAGCCGATATACACTCCGCGTCCTCCATCTCGGCGAGGCGCAGGTCGCTTCTCTTTCGCTTGACAATACACCCGTTTCTGCGGCGATCCTGAAGCAGCTCAACACCGCCGATGCCTTCGCTGCTACATTCAGCGGGAATGTCTATACGTCTGTTCCGGAGCTCAAGGCTACTATGGCCGACGGTTCGATCCCCGCTGTGACATCGAGCATTGAATCCGGCAAGGTTGTCTATACGCTTGAATCCGAAGGCCGTAAGTTCACTCTTACTGTTGAAGGTGTGCATATCTACAATCCCGGTGAGAAGGATGAGCGTGTGGTGATCAACTACACTACTGACGGAAAAACCGGTACCGGATGGAGCAACGGCCTCTATACTCTCGAATGTGCAAGTCTTGACGGATGGAACGGCACGAAGTTCAAATTCAATTCGACTGACCATACATTATCAGTACCTGCCGGAGTGATCGTCAAGCAGTTCATCCTGTCAGGATTCTCGGCCAACTACGGTAACGGCGAGGGTCTGACCTCTCTCAAGAGTGAGGGCGCGACTGCTTATGTGCCTTCGCGTCACAACTTTGTGCGCGGTGAGCTTTATGATCTCGTCTGCATGCTTGAGGACCATAAGCCCGGTGCTCCGATCGAATTTGTGCTTACCGGAGGCAACCAGCCCTATGCCGCTATCGAACTTGTCATCGAAAAGACCAATCCCGGTACTAATCCGCAGCTTGTCGGCAAGGATGTCAAGGTAAATAACAATCACGCAGTAGTGACGCTGACTTTCGACCGCGAGATGCGTGACACCGAGGCAACAGTCAACGGCACCAAGGTCTCGGCCGAAGGCGGAGCTACTGTTCTCAACTTCAGTGTATGGAATCTGGATTATAATTCGACAAACGCATTCACTGTTGCCGCCGGGGCTGCCTCTGACTTCTTCGGCAATACCAATCCCGAAGCCATCGTCTGCGAGATCGTCACCGCTGACCGTCCTGTGGCTACCAAGCAGGCTTACGACTATGTCGTTTCTACTGTCGATGAATTCAAGGCCGCGCTCTCTGCTGTCAATGCTTCTAATAAATCGGTTGATTCCGAGCGCAAGATCATCTTCATCCTCAACGGTGATTATAATTTCGAAGGCGTAGAGCAGCGTTTCCAGTGCTACAACGTGTCGCTTATCGGTGAGAGCCGTGACGGAGTAGTGCTCCGCGGCACACGCAACGGTATCTCCAACCCTGTCCTTAACCTCCGTGACCGTTCCGGCTTCTATCTTCAGGATCTTACCCTCCGCAATGATTTCAACTACGGCATGGCCGATAAGAATTCCGGTCAGGCGGTGGCTGTCTATGGCGGCAACAAGACCATCATGAAGAATGTGCTCATGCTCGGCAATCAGGACACTCAGGTGACCGGAGAGCGTGCATACTTTGACCGTTGCGAGATCCACGGTACTGTCGATTTCATCTGTGGCGGCGGCGATAACTTCTATGACCACTGTGACCTCGTGCTTGAGGACCGCAACGGTAATGTGATCGCTGCTCCCAATTCCGTGGCATCACTCCGCTGGGGCTACGTGTTCAGCAACTGTACCATCTCGGCTGTGGATGGTGCGAAGGAAGTGGTTGACGGTAGCTATCATCTCGGACGCCCTTGGCAGAACGAACCCCGTATCTACTACATCAACACCCGCATGAATGTGCTCCCCGCATCTGCCGGATGGACAAGTATGGGCACTCTTCCCACCCATTTCTATGAGTTCGGCTCTACTGATAAGGACGGCAAGCTCCTTGATCTCTCCGAACGCAAGAACTCTCCGACGAGCACCAACAGCTATTCACCCGTGCTGAGCGAGGAAGAAGCTGCACGCTTCACCGTGACCAATGTCCTCGGCGGTACTGACGGCTGGCTTCCGACTGACTATACGGAGCTTACCGAGGCTCCTGACGCAAGCCTTGCCGACGGCAAGATCACTTGGAGTGAGAATCCGCAGGTACGCACGACTGTGATTTTCAAGGACGGCAAGTATCTCACCAATACTTCCGAATCAAGCTTCGTGCCTGAAGGCGATGGCATCTACACTCTCCGCTCTGCCAATGATATGGGTGGTCTAAGCATAAAGGCTACCGAGGTCAACATCTCTAATTCGGGTATTGCCGGGATTAGTGCCGACGGTGACGTTGTCAATGTCGAATACTTCAATCTTCAGGGCATACGTGTCAGTGCGGACTACAGAGGTATAGCCATAAAGGTGACCACATCTGCCGATGGCAAGTGTGAGGCCGTAAAAGTGGTTCTCTGATGGTACAGTTTCTGTTTTAAACAGTACATAGTATTTTCCCAGAAGGTGTACGTGGCCGATTGGTTGCGTGCACCTTTTGCTTTTTTCCTTTAAATCTGTGTCATAGATCTGTATTTCATGGAGTTCTTTGGTTTTATTAATAATGCAGTTTTGATTAATGCAGTTTTGATCCCTTTCTCTTAACTCCTGCAAAGTTAGTGTCGGAACTTACTCGAAAAGATGCGATGATGAAAAAATGTAATTAAAAATATGCCGAATGATAGATTTTTAACTAAAAGCTATTGTAAATGATAAAAAATTAATATATTTGCGAAAGTATAAGTTTTTGCTTGTTTTTTACAAAATAAATGCCGTTAATCTTATGATTTGTTTGTCATGAGAAGTGCCTATGTTTTCTTCGTCTTGGAAGTTATCTCATCAGGTGCTTAAACCGGTGAAGTGCATTAATGTAACTATTTATAAGCCATGATCCTTCTAAAATTCATCCTTACCTTTCCGAATCTGCTTGCAGTTTCATTGTTGTCTATTATATGTATGATAGTTAACAAATATTCGAAAGTGTATTATCCGTGTCCTCCCCATAACGCATTTGTGCAGAAATTGCTGGCATTACTGATAATTGCTATCTTATGGCTGGTGGTTCTTCTCCTGATGCATTATGTATTCGGCTATACATTCAGGGATATTTTCCCGAATAATCCGATATATGATGAATAATAGGGGACGTTTTCAATGAACCGAACCGATTGGAAATTTATGGTCTGTAGATATTTGTGATAAACAACGTATCCTACAGACCATATTAGTCTGATGAAATTCGTATGCTATGCGGAATAGTCGCTTCACCGAGTGAGATGAAGTAAAAATATGTGAGTCATAGCTAAAAAGAGTGAAAAAACTTTGGCCAAGCGGGAATAAATGCTTAACTTTGCAGCCGAGTTTTGTGGCACATCCTTGGAAAAGGGCTTTGAATGATGCACTTAGCCCTGATATGAGAAGGGAGATGGCGGCCACAAGACGCTGTGACTTATAT
Organism: Duncaniella sp.; assembly: GCF_029056165.1. NCBI lineage: Bacteria > Pseudomonadati > Bacteroidota > Bacteroidia > Bacteroidales > Muribaculaceae > Duncaniella > Duncaniella sp. Next base: position 54,294 of record NZ_JAIDBW010000034.1, read on the forward strand.
TATTAGTTAATAACAAAGAGATAAAAACCAACAGCCATGTCAAAAATTTGTCAGATCACAGGCAAGAAAGCAATGGTGGGCAATAATGTGTCGCACTCAAAGCGTCGCACTAAGCGCAAGTTTGATGTAAATCTCTTCAACAAGAAATTCTTCTGGGTTGAGGAGCAAGCTTGGATCACCCTTACCATTTCAGCCGCAGGCCTTCGCACCATCAACAAGAAGGGTCTTGATGCTGCTATCAAAGAAGCAGCCGCAAAGGGTTATATAACTGAAATCAAATACTTAGACATTTTATAAGAAGATGGCAAAGAAAGCTAAAGGAAATCGCGTTCAGGTCATCCTCGAATGCACCGAACACAAGGCATCAGGCATGCCCGGCACTTCGCGTTACATCACAACGAAGAACCGCAAAAACACTACTGAGCGTCTGGAGTTGAAGAAATACAACCCCATCCTCAAGAAAGTTACCGTTCACAAAGAAATTAAATAATTTACTGACTCATGGCAAAGAAAACCGTTGCATCTCTGCAAAAAGGCGAAGGCCGCACCTATAGCAAGGTCATCAAAGTCGTTAAGTCGGCAAAGACCGGTGCATACACCTTTCAGGAACAGATGGTTCCTAACGATGCTGTAAAGGATATCCTTAAATAAGGATCATCCCCACCTCTATCCACGACACTATTGTGACGAAAAATATACCCCGGACCGGCATTCGATGTCGGTTCGGGGATTTTCGTATGTTAAGCCTCATGATTTACGACGAAAGTTCCGGAAACTGTTAAAATGACACGACTTTGTGTTGTGTAACATAGCCCCACAGCAGGACTGCAAAACATTATTTAATTTTCACGCGCAAAGTTTGCTTTTATCGGAATAAAAGTATAAATTCGTGACTTGATAACGGCGATCTTCCCGACGGTCAAGCTATAATCTTCTCTTCATCTCTCCGGCCATTCGACAGAGCCGCTTCAATTCTAATAATTAATCGCTATCGAATCTAACAATCAAATAAACTTTACCCTTACATGAGCTATCTTAAATTTGATAAAAACCTCATGATTAACTTGGAGCAGTCACTCCCGAAGGAAATGCTCCGCACTAATCAGTCGGGTGCTTATCACTGCACGACGATAGTGGATTGCAATACCCGCAAGCAGCACGGACTCCTCGTGGTCCCTGTCCCGGAGCTGGGCAATTCATGGCATGTCATGCTATCGTCACTCGACCTGACGGTCTATCAGCACGGTGCTCCCTTCAATCTGGCTCTCCACCGCTACCGCGGCGGTGTCATGAGCCCTAACGGACATAAGTATATCCGTGAGTTTGATTGCGAGAGCGTCCCCCGTACCACCTATCGTGTCGGAGGTGTCATTCTCACCAAGGAGAAAATATTTATCTCCAACGAGAACCGCATCCTCATCCGTTACACTCTCGTCGAGGCACATTCGCCGACGACTCTGCGTTTCCGCCCGGTGCTTGCGTTCCGTGACGCCAACGAGCTCTGTGTGGCCAACAATGCGCTTGATCCCACCATCCCGGAGATCAAGAACGGTGTCTCGGCCTGTCTCTATCCCGGCTATCCCCGCCTCTACATGCAGTTCAGCCACAAACCAACGTGGACTTACGAGCCCAACTGGTACAATGGCTTCGAGTATGTCAAGGATCTCGAACGCGGTGTGCCTTACTGCGAGGATCTCTGGGTGCCCGGTTATTTCGAAGTGCCCATCAAGAAGGGTGAGTCAATCATCTTCTCGGCCGGACTCAGCGAGGTGGCTCCGCGCTCGCTCGCCAAGATGTATGAGGCTGAGATCGCACAGCGCACCTGCCGCACGTCGTTCTTCAACTGTCTGAAGAATGCTGTCAAGCAGTGTTACCTCCGCGAGAAGGACTCGATGTATCTGCTCTCAGGTTATCCGTGGGGCAAGATTCTCGCCCGCAACACTTTCATGGCCGTCCCCGGTGCGACTATCGCCATCAATCACCGCGACGATTTCCACAGGATCACCGATACCGCCCTCAAGGCTCTGAAACATTTCATGGCCACTGGCGAGCACGACAAGCGTATAATCGGTATCGATCTCCCTGACGTCCCCCTGTGGGCTGTGTGGGCACTCCAGCAGTATGCCAAGGCTTACGGTCGCGATGAGGCAAAGGAAAAATATCTCCCCGTAATCCGTGAGATCCTCAACTATATACTCGGTCAGAATCATCCCTTCCTCAAGGTGGATGACAACGGTATGCTCGTCACCGAAGGCACTGACAAACCGATGTCGTGGATGAACGCTTCGCTCGGAGGCCGCCCCATCGTAGCGCGTTCAGGTCTGCTCGTCGAGTTCAATGCTCTTTGGTATAACGCACTCATCTTCGCGTCAAAACTCTCCGAAGGTACGCCTGATGAAGAGAAGTTCCGCGACATGGCCGAGAAGATGGCAGCACCTTTCGTGAACACCTTCCTCAATGACTACGGTTATCTTTACGACTACGTGAACGGCACGTACGCCGATCCGTCTGTCCGTCCCAATATGGCTATCGCAATCGGTCTCGACTACTCGCCTCTCGACCGCCGTCAGCGCAAGAAAGTGCTCGATATCGTCACCCGCGAGCTCCTTACTCCTAAGGGTCTGCGCACGCTCTCACCCAAGAGCTACGGCTATCGTCCGTGTTACCTCGGATCGCCCGAAGAGCGCGAGATGGCTCTCCACAACGGACCTGCCCGCCCTTGGCTCATGGGCTTCTACTCCGATGCTTATCTGAAGGTGTTCGGCATGAGCGGTGTCAGCTACATCGACCGTATGCTCATTGGATTTGAGGACGAGATGACCAATGGCTGTATCGGTTCGCTCTCGCAGCTCTACGATGCCAATCCTCCCTTCACAGGCCGCGGTGCCATCAGCCATGTGACCAATGTGGCCGAAGTGCTCCGTACGCTCACTACACTCAAGAAATTTATAATGGACTAATCTTCACACCCCCATGAAAGCTTTAATGTTCGGGTGGGAATTTCCCCCTCACATCCTCGGCGGTCTCGGTACTGCCAGCTACGGTCTCACTAAGGGTATGTGGGAGTGTGGCGATATGGACATCACTTTTGTAATACCCAAGCCTTTCGGCGATGAGGAGAAGCACTTCGCCCATATCATCGGCATGTCGCAAGTCCCCGTCGCATGGCGCGACGTAAGCCGCGACTATGTCGAGCAGCGCATCGGCAATGTCATGGATCCGGATCTCTATTTCCGTCTGCGTGACCATATATATGCCGATTTCAACTATATGCGCACTAACGATCTCGGTTGCATCGAATTTTCCGGCCGTTATCCCGACAATCTTGTCGAGGAGATCAACAATTACTCCATCTGTGCCGGAGTCGTTGCGCGCACGATTGATTTTGACATCATCCATTCGCATGACTGGCTGACCTATCCCGCCGGCATCCACGCCAAGCAGGTGTCGGGCAAGCCGCTCGTGATCCACGTTCACGCTACGGAGTTCGACCGTTCACGAGGGAAGCCCAATCCCACTGTGTTCGGTATCGAGAAGGACGGCATGACACATGCTGACCATATCATCTGCGTGTCAAACCTCACACGCGACACCGTGATCAATAATTATGGTATAGATCCGGCCAAGGTCACCACGGTCCACAACGCCGTGACCCCGCTGACCCCCGAACAGCTCAATGTGCCTGAGCACAAGAGCAAGGATAAGGTCGTGACCTTCCTCGGACGTATCACCATGCAGAAAGGCCCTGAATACTTTGTCGAAGCAGCCGCCAAGGTGCTCAAGAATAATCCGAACGTGCGCTTCGTCATGGCCGGTAGCGGTGACATGATGGACAAGATGATCCTTCTTGCCGCCGAGCGCGGTATCGCGGACCGTTTCCACTTCCCCGGATTCCAGCGCGGCAATCAGGTCTATGAAATGCTGAAGGCGTCGGATGTCTATATCATGCCTTCCGTCTCAGAACCGTTCGGCATCTCGCCGCTCGAAGCGATGCAGATGGGTGTTCCCTCCATCATCTCCAAGCAGAGCGGTTGTGCAGAGATCCTTACCAACGTCATCAAGACTGACTATTGGGACATCGACGCTATGGCCGATGCCATCAACTCGATCGTCACTTATCCCGCCATGTATCAGCAACTGCGCGAGGACGGTCTAGCCGAGGTCAACCAGATCACTTGGGACAAGGCCGGACGTAAGGTCATAGATATATATAACAAGGTGTTAAATAAATAATAGTGGTGGCGAGATAAAAAAGCAACGTTTCGTAGCCCCACGACCAATTATACAGACATAAATCATGAAAGCAATTTGTTTTTATTTTCAGATCCATCAACCATTCCGTCTGAAAAGATATCGCTTCTTCGACATAGGCAACGACCACTACTATTATGACGATTTCGCTAACGATGACATCGTCACCCGCATAGCTCAGCGCAGCTACATCCCCGCAGCCGAGACTCTTCTCCGCATGATCGAGGGGAGCAACGGTAAGTTCAAATGCGCTATCTCTATCACCGGTACCGCCCTCGAACAGTTCGAGCAGTATGTTCCTGAGTTTATCGACCTTCTCAAGAAACTCTCCGACACCGGTTGCGTTGAATTCCTCGCCGAGACCTACGCTCACTCACTGGCATCGCTCGCCGATCCCGATGAGTTTGTAAATCAGGTGAAAGTTCATGACGAGAAGATCAAGGAGCTTTTCGGCCAGACTCCCAAGGTACTCCGCAATACAGAGCTTATCTATAGCGACGAGCTTGCCCCGCAGATCCTCGCTATGGGCTACAAGGGTGTGATCACTGAAGGTGCCAAGCATATCCTCGGATGGAAGTCGCCCAACTATGTATATTGTGCAGCTTCCGCACCCAAGCTCAAGATCCTTCTCAAGAATGACAAGTTCTCATCCGATATCGCCGACAATTTCTCGAATACTTCATGGGAGGAATATCCCCTCACCGCCGATAAGTATATCGACTGGATCGCATCCACTCCCGCTGAGGAGCAGATCGTCAACCTCTTCATGAATCTTGAAGTGTTCGGCGATTTCCAGCCTCGCGAGACCGGTATCTTCCAGTTCCTCGAAGCACTTCCCCGTTTTGCTGAGGAGCGTGGCGTAGAGTTCTGGACTCCCACAACAGCTGTCAGCAAGCTCAAACCCGTCGCAGAGCTTTCAGTTCTCCATCCTATCTCATGGGCCGACGAGGCACGCGACACTTCCGCATGGCTCGGCAACAAGCTTCAGAACGAGGCTTTCCAGAAGCTCTATTCTGTCAGCGAACGTGTCCGTCTCTGTGAGGACCGCCGTCTGAAGCAGGACTGGTATTATCTTCAGGCTTCCGATCATTTCTTCTACATGTCCACCAAGAACATGCACGATGGTTCGGTTCACTCCCAGTTCTCGCCCTACGATACTCCTTTCGATGCGTTCACCAACTACATGAATGTACTTGCTGACTTCATCGTACGAGTCGAGGAGCAGTACCCCATGTCGATCGACAATGAGGAACTCAGCTCGCTCCTCACCACCATCCGTAATCAGGAGCGCGAGATCGAGCATCTCAACAAGGAGGCTGAGTCAATGCGTAAGAACATCGAGCATTTCAATGAGGAGCATCTTCTCCGTGAAAATGCCGGTAAGGACGACGCTGAGGATGCAAAATCCGCAAAGCGTGCATCAAAGGCAAAGAAGGCTGATGATGCTCCCAAGGCAAAGCGTGGCCGCAAGGCAAAAGCGGCCGATGATGCAGCCGAGGCCTGATCGTTCAACTGAAAAGGACAATTTGTCAAAATAAAAATCCCATCCGGCTAAAGATTCAGTAGCCGGATGGGATTTTTATTTTGACAAATTGGTTTTATATCGTTATCCGAATTTTTATCTTCGGATATATGGATTCTGAATTAGCAGTGTGGCGTGGTGCTTACTTTGCGTAGGCGGTTGCCGTCGTGGTTTTCGATGCGGCGATGGTCTCAAGCTGTTCGGGAGTGAGGACAGTGTGTTTCTGAGAGAAGCGCAGGGCATTCATCTCGCGTGCGGAGAGCTTTACGGCACTCTTGAGGTTTGGGCGTGTGATAGTTTTCATAATTCGATAGGATTTGCTGATTTGGAATCAATTATCGCTTAACGGGACGAGAGGCTGTCGGCACTATCGTTGTCATGAGTATCCTCTGAGCGGTCAATCAATGGCAGAAGCCGGTTGAGACCGAGCAGGACGGTCAGATAGGTCACACCGAGAACGAAGAACTCGATTTTAAGCGGGAAGATATCTTTGAGCCATCCGCCTCCCAAGTAGCAGAAAAACAGTAGCCACAGCGATGCCTGCACGCTGACGCAGAGTGTACACCACACCTTTGCGCGGAATTTCTGATACCAGATGCTCCAGAATGTGAAAGGCAGACAGCAGACGTTGCAGGCAGCAAGATATTTGATCCATTCAGGAAACATCAGCAGTGTGAGTAAGCTGACGGAAAAATATGCGAACCCGACCTCGCTCCATCCGAATATCCCGAAGAATTTCGACGCTTTCATTTCAAGTACGCTGTCGCAACCGCCGGCTTCGAGGACACCGCACACGCGGTCAGCCGCGGCATTCTTTATTTTGACAGACTTCTGGACGAGCATGTAGGTGAGCCACAGGCCGAATATGTCAACAGCAGCCACTCCCCATAGCGAGAGATGGCGGTAAAGATCGTTGGATATGAAAAGATAGGCGAATAGAGCCACGATGCCTGCTGCAAGTACCCATGCCTTGGCTTTGGTAATGAACCTGTCACGGATATGTGAGCCGTAGTCAGGTTCGACTGACTTATCATCGGGATAGGCGAGGAGCACCACGCCATCCCAAGCCTCTTTGAAATCCTCCGTGTTGACGGTTTCGCTTTCACCTTGGGTGAGATAGGTGATACTTTCCGGTGTGATGGATGTCACGATCACAAAGCCTGCCCCGGTATGAGCGATGAAAGGGATCGGGAGTGAGTTTAACTCTTCGGGACTACCGATACGCATGGTCTCATTCTCGATGCCGTAACTTTCAAGTAGTTTCGAGAAGCCGAACAGTGTTTTGAACGGCATCTGTGAGAAACGTGAATCCGAATAGTCCTCTGTATGTTTCACTCCGAGTTCCCGGAGGAAATCGCTGAAAATAGTATTTGTGCCGTCGGTCGTCATCGTTGCAGAAGTCTTTGGAAATGGTTTTTACGTTGATTCTGTCCTAAAAGGCGTGGGAGTGGCTGAGTTTCGTTGAAGGTGAAATCTGCCACTCCCGCGTCAGGGATTCAGGATATTGGATTAGTTTTAGAATATAGGATCAATACTTATCCTTGAATGAATCGACCTTCGTAAGGAGGACTTCACCGTCGATTTCACCGCTGTGACGCCACTGTTCCACACCGTCATCATAGATGATGAATGTAGGGATGGATCTTACACCGGCCTCATCGGCGGCTGCGGTTTCCTTATCGATGTCATATTGGAATACAGGTACTTTTCCGTCAAGCAGTTCCTTGACTTGTGCTACGACCGGCATCATGCGCTGGCAGTGAGGACACCATGAGGCGTAGAACTCCACGAGGACTACGCGTGAACTTTTGATTGCTTCGTTGAAAGTCATGAGTATAGTGTTTTAGATAGTCAGAGATTAAAATTTCTGTATCTAAAACACCTGAATCCCCTTTCGGGTTGAACGTTTTAAGAACGATTAACGTATTACTGACCGTGTGACGGAATCTGTGTTTGACTCCATCTCCGGTCAGACGTTATGAATCAACCGTCAGACGTTGCGTAGAAGTTTTATGGCCTTGATCAGCGCGCGTGTCGTGGCCGACTCGATGACGCGTGAGCGAGTTCCCGCGAAGCGGTATGTCTCGGCCTCGCATAAGACCATGCCCTCTTCTGTCCGCATGGCTGCGGCAATGCAGACTGTCCCCACGGGTTTCTCCTCTGTTCCTCCACCGGGCCCTGCGATTCCGCTTGTGGCCACGGCCACCCGTGCACCTGTCACGCGCAGCACACCCTCGGCCATCTCGCGTACCACCGGGAGGCTCACCGCGCCGTTCGCAGCGAGAGTTTCCGGGTTTACTCCGAGCACACCTGTCTTCACGTCATTGCTGTAGCTGACCACCGAGCCGACAAACACTTCAGACGATCCGGGGATGAGGGTCAGTTCGTGAGCGATATTTCCTCCGGTGCAGCTTTCGGCCGAAGCGAGGGTGAGACCACGCCGGCCGCATTCCTTGAGCAGAATCTGTGCCGGTGTCAGATCCTCGGTGGCTATCACGGCATCGCCAAGCATCAGGTTGAGTTCGGTAGCCGCACGCCTGACCTCCGAAGTGATGAAGTCCTTGTCGAGATGCGAGCCATCGATGCGCAGACGTATCAGTCCCGGTTTAGGCAGATAGGCGAGATGCAGATGCGGGGGGAGGGCTTCCTCCCATTCGGCAATGTACTCCGCAAGTCCACTTTCGGTATAGTCCGTGACCATGAGCACGGCATGTTCGATATCCACGTCGGTGTGGAATTTCTCACGAAGTTGCGGGAACACTTCACTCTGAAACATCTCACGGGTTTCAAAAGGGACTCCGGGCATGGCGACAAGCACCTTCCCGTCGCGTTCGAACCACATTATGGGTGCCGTCCCGACACGATTCTGAATCACGCGGCACGACGAGGGTACTATGGCCTGCGCAGCCGTCAGGTCGTTGAGCTTGAAACCCTTTGAGCTTACCACGTTCTTGACATTGGCAAGCACTTCGGGATCTTCTATGAGTTCACCTCCGAAATAGTCACGCAGGACGGTCTTGGTGATGTCGTCTTTGGTCGGGCCGAGGCCGCCGGTAGTTATAACGACATCGCTCAGTTCAAACGCACGGTCAATAGCGCGGCGTATCTCGTGGGCCTCGTCGCCTACGGCCTGTACGTCGTTTACTTCCCAGCCGTAGGGTGCTATGTGGCGGGCTATTTCTCCGGAGTTAGTGTCGGTCACCTGACCGAGCAGCAGTTCATCACCGATGACTATTATTGAGAGTTGCATTGCTCTATACTAAAAATCTCTATCTAATCTATAAACTAAAATAGACACTACACTTGCACGCGGGCGTAAGGGACGGCATCGTAACGGCAGAAATCGCGGTCGAGATACTTGTAATAAGCGGCGATTGCTACCATTGCTGCATTGTCGGTGGTGAATACCCGTGGGGGAATGAAAGCTGTCAGTCCACGTCGGCTGCAATATCCGGCTACGGCGTCGCGCACTCCGGAGTTGGCCGATACGCCACCACCGATCGCCACCGTTTTCACACCTGTCTGCTTCACTGCCTTGTCAAGCTTGTCCATGAGGATATCGATGATGGTCTTTTGCAGCGATGCGGCGAGGTCAGCTTGATTTTTACTGATGAAATCAGGATCTTTTTTGAGCTCGTCACGCAGGGTGTAGAGAAACGACGTTTTCAGTCCGCTGAAACTGTAGTCCAGTCCCGGAATATGCGGACGTGCGAATTTGAAGCGCGTAGCGTCTCCCTCGGCTGCAAGGCGGTCTATGTGAGGGCCGCCGGGATAGGGGAGACCCATTACTTTCGCACACTTGTCGAATGCCTCACCGGCAGCGTCGTCAATGGTCTGGCCGAGGATCTCCATGTCGTTGTAGTTCCTGACGAGGATGATCTGACTGTTTCCGCCGGATACGAGTAGGCATATATACGGATATTCGGGCACGGGGTCATTCTCCTCTCGACGGATGAAGTGTGAGAGCACATGCCCGTGGAGGTGGTTGACATCCACAATGGGTATGCGGAGGCCGAGCGACATGCCTTTGGCGAAACTTGTCCCGACGAGGAGCGATCCGAGCAGACCCGGTCCGCGCGTGAAACCGATGGCCGTCAGTTCGTCCTTACGGACGCCGGCACGTTTCAGGGCTGTATCGACAACCGGGACTATGTTTTGCTGATGGGCGCGCGAGGCAAGTTCCGGCACCACGCCGCCAAATTCTGCATGTACTTCCTGCGAAGCTATCACGTTGCTCAGCAGCACACCGTCACGGATCACAGCCGCCGAGGTGTCGTCGCATGACGACTCGATGCCTAATATGATTATACTCATAAGTGTTGATTGCTCTATTTTACCGCAAAATTAGCAAATTCCCATGAAAACACCCTCACGGGAGGCAAGGAATAATTATATGGTAAATGAAAGGGATAGGTGGGGGTAATGAAAGTAGTCCCGAAAACCACGAAGCAGACCGCAACGTTAACCCCGTCAGCTAAACCGCCGTGATGCATCAGCATTTTTCCCCAGTTAAATCGTGATGATGCAACCGTCATCCTGTCATCTAAACCGCATGATGCATCAGCATTTTTCATCAATTAAATTGTGGTGATGCAATAGTCGTTCCCATGATGCAACAGCATTTTTCCCCAGTTAAATTGTGGTGATGCAATAGCCGTCCCCGTCAGCTAAACCGCGAAGCGGTGATGCTCTCATAGCCCCACCACGACTGAGCGAGCAGGGACAGTAAAAAATTGACCGTAGGGAAATTTTGTCTTTCCCTGCGATGCGAGGGAGGCGTGGGGTAACGTTTGATTTAGCGATCAAGGGCATCGAAGATGTCCGTCAAGGGCATAGGTATCAATAGCAAATGATTATTTTGCAGGTGAGAAATGATTTTTAAACCTTTGACGGACGTCTTCGACGCCCATATTATATTCCTGTTATTTTACCCCGCACCTCCCTCGCTTCGGCAAGCCCAAAAATTTCCCTACGGTCAATTTTTGGTTTGCCTCTGCTCGGTCGTGGCGGGGCTATGAGAGCATCACCGCTTCGCGGTTTAGCTGACGGGGACGTCGATTGCCTCATGGCTTTATGGTTTAGCTGATGGGGGTATTCTTCACTTCTATTGGGCGTTCTTCTCGTTTCAATATATTACATCAATATATTAAATATCACATCACTATAATATATTAAATATTGCATCATATATTACACGTTATTACGTCACTATATTACACGTTATTACACATTTAGACAAAATGAAAGCGGCCCGGAGGATAGCTCCGGGTCGCAAGCGTCAATTATTGTTTTGAACAGAAAAAACTCTGATTTTTGTTCGTTTGATATTCTTATTTCTCGAACCGGAATCCATGTTCCGGTTGTCGATGTCTGTCCGTGGAATCTTTATTCAGGGATTGCGAAGATCACGATGCGGTTCCAGTCGTTGGTATCGTAGATCTGAGTGTTGCTGCCTGCAGCTTCGAGGACGAGACGGTTGGGGTTGATACCGTAGTCACCGGTGAGGATGTCGGCCACGGCCTGAGCGCGACGCTCTGAAAGCTTCATATTGTAGGCAGATGTACCGGTATTCTTGTCAGCATAACCGCGAACCACAATAGTTGCATCGGGATTAGCCTTCATGTATTCGGCCATGTTGTAGATGTTGACCATTTCCTCTGAGCTTACATAAGCTGAGTTGATCTTGAAGCGAACGGTAGGAAGGACTGCGGTTGTAGTAGATTCGATGACGGTCTCCGACACTTCGGGACACGGGAGCTGAGCCTCGGCTGCTGCGAGAGCTGCGGTAGTGGTAGCGAGTGCGCCACGGAGTTCGTTGATCTGTGCATTCGCGTTGTTGAGATAATCTACGTAGTCACAGGGATTGTAGCTCTTGAACTTAGATCCGGTGAAGTGGATAGTAAGACCACCGATTGCCGAAAGGTCGATATCGACGGGACGGCCGTAAGCCTCGTTGTTGAAGTTGTCGCCGTAGAACTGTGCACGGCCTTCTGCGAAGAGGTCAACATATTCGCTGAGACGGAAACGGAGCTGCAGACCGGCCGATACGGGGAGAAGCCACTGGTTTGACTTTGTGCCCTTGCCGTCGCGGTCAGAGATGTTGCCGAGAGCGGGTTTGTAGTCATAGACGAAAGAACCGCCGAGACCGACGTAAGGCACGATCGAGAATACGCGTCCGGGATTGTAGCCTCCGATGGAGTTGAACATATCCCACATGAAATCAACGTTGAGGTTGGCTACGCGTGCCTTGGCGGTCACACCCTGATTCCAGTGCATCGCTCCGTAGTAACCTGAGAAGCGGAATCCGAGATAGGGGGAGATCCAGCGGCCTACGCCAAGATTATAGATTGCCGTGATGCGGCGGTCATCTGTGCTCTTTGTCGCTGAATTTTCAACGAAAGGCGAGCGGATACCTGCGCCGAGCTGGATGAACCAGTTATTTTTCCAAGAACCGGGTGTATAGTAATTCTTGCAATCAACTTCCTGAACAAGAACGGGAGTTTCCTCAACCACGACACCGGTGACAGTTTCTTGTGCGTTTGCTGTATTTGCGCTCCAGAGCATACCGCCCATAGCTGCTGCGATTAACAAATTTTTTTTCATTTCTCTCACAAATTAAAGATGAAACAAGTTTTTTAGTAGAAAAATTTTTTAAGTGTGTGTTTTTTATTTAAACCCAAGCGTGTGTCTTTCACTCTGGATTTTGATTTAATAACATTGCTACAGTTTTGTTTGTTCAATCGGGGCGAAAAACAGTGAGTTTTTAACGTTTATGTTAAATTTAAGAATTTAATGTTAATCGGAGTGATGATGCTTACAGGCTCAAAATACTCCTTATAAATATATGTGTTACCCACGGAAACCCGTTGTGGTGCGTCGTGAGCACCCTGACGCGGGTGGGATAAATTTGGATGGGGCGTATGAAGTTTCGCGGATAATGTCTAAATTTGCACTCCGGAATCTGCCGGGTTTGCCACAGTAGAGCGCGTTCCTGCGGGCTATCTGTGCCGAATTAACAACATCCGCAGCGGCGGGAGCGCAGATTTCCGGTTTAATTATGTTCGACGACGTTTAACAGCGTTTCATTCTGTTCATCCAAAAGCTTCGCAAACTTTTTAAGTACAACAGGTGAGACTTCCGTTTAGACGTCCACGGTGATGTGTATTCACTATCGCCGTGGTTTGGCGTATATGTCCATCCCCCACAATGTATTAGTGGGGAGGGATGTATGTCGGGCCGCGGCGTGGGTGGTATATATCTCCACGTGGGCTGCGGATGTCTCTGCTTCTTGTACGTGGGTATTGCGAAGGCCTTGGATGAGGAAGCAGAGGAAAAATTCGGCATCCCACGTTTTCGTACATAAGTAAGATTGACTCCAGTTTTTTTCTCACCCTCAGGCTTCGGGATGCGGCCGGTAATTCATTTCTTCTCCGATTATGGAACCCATCGGCACAATCATCCGTGACGAGCTCATGCGTCAGGAGCGCACGATTTCATGGTTTGCCCGCAAACTGAGCTGTGACCGTTCCAACGTCTATCGTCTGTTCCAGAAACATTCCATAGACACTGCACTGCTCATGCGCATATCCGTGATCCTCAACCGCGACTTTTTCGCCGAACTCAGCGGTAATCTGCCTCTCAACAACAAGGAAGAGCGCGCAGCCGAGTAAGGCCGGGTTTTAAATTGCTCTGCCTGCGCGGAGGGACGACTGCGAAGGATGGTGTGAGAAATCCGCAACGCTTATATGTCGCTTTTGCGACATTGTTTGCAGGACTGTTAGATTGATTTTTTATACTTTTGTGAAGAAAATTCTGCGTTTCTTTCATTTCCCTCTCTCTTGGTAAATTTGGTAATCTCAAATAGAAATCATAACACTTTAGTGAAAACCATACAAGCATAAAGTACAATGTTATATCCCAAGCAACGTAACGCTTACACATAAGGTCTCAAAGCTTAACGTTTGTAATTTCAATAGTCAATTAAGAAAGGTTGTATCCCATTAAAGCCAACAACCGCTCATCCTGCATGCCGTCGTTGAGATACCGTGCAGGATATTTTTTTTCTCCTCGTCATTGTCTGTTGAGTGCGCGTCAATGGTTGATATGTATATATATTATAATAGGTGTGGGTGATGGATGTGCGCCTTGCTTAGGGTCAGCGGCAGCGGCGTGACTGCCGGATGTGTAATGTTTGCAACACAAGTGTGTCATACGTGCAATATGCTGATTGATAATGCTATAAATATTTGCTCTACCTTTGTGTAAAATTTCTGATAATATAAAACCGCATTGTCAAACCATTTCAAAAACCTATAATAAATCTCTTGACCCTACGCGGATCGGAGTTGAGTCAGCTTGTGGCTCACCGTCCTGCGTGTCAGTCGAAAATCTCTCTAATAATCAATCAAATATAAGTAAATTATTTTTTTTAAACACAGTTTAAAGTTATAACTTAAATTTTTAATCTATGAACAAAAAATTCATCAACGGGTTACTCTGTGCTTCGCTCATTGCGAGCTCAGCAGGAACTTTCACCTCCTGTACCGACTACGACGATGATATCAACAGTCTGCAAAATCAGATTGACGATATCAACGGCAAGCTCGGTGAACTGACGGAGAAAATCAAGAGCGGCCTTCTCGTGAAGAATGTCGTTTCTAATGCTGATGGAGGTATTGCCATTACTCTTAGCGATGGCGCTACTTACAACATTGGTGCAAAAGGCGAGCCGGGCAACTCATGGACCATCGGTTCTGACGGTTACTGGTACGAGAACGGAAAGAAAACCGACTACATCGCTATAGGCCAGAAGGGCGATCAGGGTGAGCAAGGCCCCCAGGGCGAAAAGGGTGAAACCGGTGCTCAGGGTCCCCAAGGTGAAAAGGGAGAACAGGGCGAAAAGGGTGAAACCGGTGCTCAGGGTCCCCAAGGTGAAAAGGGAGAACAGGGCGAAAAGGGTGAAACCGGTGCTCAGGGTCCTCAAGGTGAAAAGGGTGAGACTGGCGCAACTGGAGCTACAGGTGCAACCGGTGCTCAAGGTCCTCAGGGCGAACAAGGTGTTGCAGGTAAGAACGGTGCATACTATGTGCCTAATACCACTGACAACTACGGTAACTTCGACATCTATCAGGATGGCGAGCTCGTTGAGCATACCAATATCAGCTGGGTTCCCTCAAGCCTTCAGGGCATAATGCCTCTCACTGCATTCTATGACGGCAATACCCTCAAGCTTGCAAACGTACAGACTGGTACTGATGAGCAGGGCAACCCCGTTTATGGTGCTATTGATATCGTGATCGGTAACATGGTTGGATCACTCAACTTCATTCCTTCAGTGATGAGCTCAGTTGTGTCGTATCCCACTACCGATTCTGAGTTCTTCCACATTACCAATTACATCTCGGAGTCTAAATTCAATAGCAGCACTTTCAAGTTCGCTACTCAGACCAACCTCAACAAGTCAAATACTGTTGACTTCGAGTATCGCGTCAATCCTTCAGGAGCATTCGTTTATGAATATGCACAGGCTGAGTTCCTTAACCGCAGCGTGACTTCGCGTGCAGCTGATGATTCGAAGAATCTTCTCAACGTGGTCACTACTCCCGTGATCAGCGAAGGCGGAAAGACTGAAAACAAGTACTTCACCAACAACAATGGTGAACTTACTGTCAGAGCTACCCTTAACGGAAGCCGTCTTTCAAGCAATAAGGCTGACATCGTTGCATTCCAGCTCAAGAATGGTCAGACCAACTGGACTACTTCTGATTATGTAGCCATTAGTTCTACAAAGATCAACGCTACCCTTGTTGACAGCGTAGCAACCAAGACTGCTAAGAAAGCTGTTGAATTCTACAATCGTGATCAGGCCATCACTTCTTCACATCCTGAAAATGATGCATTCATCAAGCAGTTTGTGACTCTTGCTGATGCTGCTAACGTTACGATGTTATATGACGGAACTCTTGATCTCAAGAAGCTTCCCGGTCTCTACTCAACAGAGAAGGCTACCTTCATCAAGGATCTTGGCTTCACCGGTATGAGCTACAAGTTCTCTCTTCCGGCAACTTATCAGTCAAATGATGCTCAGAAGACTAATCAGCAGTGGTTCGTAACTCTTAGCAACGACGGCGTCCTTTCTGCAAATAAGACAAATCTTACTGATGGTCTTACTCCCGCAGTCGGTCGTACACCTGTTGTCCGTGTTGACGCATATCTTACCGATAATGCCGGTGCTTCTTATATGGTAGCCTCCGCTTATATCAAGGTTAGCATTGTCGCAGAAGAGCCAAGCACAGAAGAAAAGGATAATGTTAATGTTGTTCTTGCTGATAAGGAAGTGAACTATGCAAACCTTACTGGTAACATGACGGAAACTGGTAAGCTTGGATGGCAGGAGATCAACAACCAGATTTATGGTGCTAATGGCCTTACTTCTACTTCATTCTGGAACTGGTATAGCCGTTACTACGATATTAAGGTTACCTCTACTGATGACAAGGATAAGCCAGTAACTGTCTTTGAGCAGACAAGAATTGCTTATAACGATACTTACACTCGTAAGGCGGATGGTATAAACTTTAACGTAGTCCTTGGCTCAGGCGATACGCAGACAGCACTTGTACAGTTTGGTGTATATAATGCAATCCTCACTCAGCAGTCAGAATCACGTAAGGATGTCGGTAACAAGGGTGCTGAATACGTTATCACTCTGACTATCCCGTCAACTGATAAGACTAAGTATGGTGACGTTGTTGTAAGCCAGAAGGTTTATGTGAAGGAAACTTGCTCAGAATTCAAGTTCAATCCTAACTACTACAATGATGCACTCTCGGCAGTCGTAACCAAGGGTAAGATCGTTAACGGTGCTTGGGTACTTGAGATGAATGTTTCTGAGGTATTCGAGATGATCAATGGCCAGAACGTATTCTCTTACTATAATCAGGTGAATAAGAATGCCACTAATATTGAGTTCTCACTCGTTACTAAGCCTGCACAGACCGGTGTAGCTTACGATGCCAATACCGGTGCTCTTGCTCTCAACGCTCCTCTGACCACTACGTCGAAGACTGCTCACATGCAGTATGTGATCACTCTCGTCAACGGTGAGAAGTGTGCTCCCCAGCTGTTTGATGTGATCTTCAATAACCCGTTTGCTGCCGGCAATGGCAAGGCTATTTCTCTGAAGGGTAATGCACGCACAGTGCAGACTGCACAGGCTGCTCCTTCAGTCCTCGTGACAGAGAACGGAAATAACAACGCCATCTATAGCTGGGATGCCAAGACAAATGCTCTCATTGTCTCTGCCCTCGCTAAGAGCGGTTACAAGCTCACTGATGCTGACGTGTCTGTAACTTACGCATTCGATACTGCAAATGCTGAGTACAAGGCCTTCACCAGCCAGCTCGACAAGCTCAATCAGGATGGTGGATCTACCTTCAAGATCGATTCTAACACTGGTGTGATCACTTGGGAGAACCTCGGTTCTGACCTCGTTAAGTCATTCACCTTCCCGGTTAAGGCTACCGTTACAATCGGTACTCTTTCTAAGGTAACTTGCACATTTGATTTCACTATCAATACTGATAAATAATCAAATTTGAGCCTATAATCCAACTGAAGCCGGAGCGCAAGCCCCGGCTTCTTTTTGTTGTATATGGACAATATATGGCGGTTTGTAGGGACGCGGCGTGCCGCGTATGCCGAATGAATTTGCGGGACCACCCGTGCCGGGATGAATTTGTAGGGACGCGGCGTGCCGCGTATGCCGGATGAAATAGGGTTATCCAATGAATTTGAGTTAATGCATTTGTCAAACGGTGGGGACAATGTATTTGCCAAATGTTGGGGTTTATGTATCAGCTTAATGGCGAGGCTAACACTATTTCATTTGGCATACGCGGCACGCCGCGTCCCTACAAATCCATCCCGTACGCAATATCCCTGCAAATCCATCCCGTACTCAATATCCCTACAAATTCATCCCTACGCCCTATCCCCGCAAATTCATCCCGGCGCGCCGCGTCCGTACTGCAATGCGAAAGTTAATTTATGGATGTTTTTCAACAGAGTTAGGGAATAATTTGTTAAATTTGCATCGAATATCCTTTTTCCTACGGAGGGGTCGGCGGTAGGATTGATCCCGTCGTGGCGTCAAAGGCATTATACTGACAATCATGGCAGCTATCGACATTGTTTTACTCCTGATATTCATCCTTGCAGCGTGGTTCGGATTCCGCAAGGGATTCATCGTGCAGCTCGGATCGGTTGCGGCTATAGTGGTGGCGATCATCGCGTGCCGTATGTTAGGAGGGACGGTTGCCGAGCTGCTGCTCGACAGTAATCCCGACTGGCAGACGGGCTCATGGCTGTCGCGCTACGGTGTCTCGATCATGGCCAACGCCGTGATCTATCTGGTGGCCTATTATGGCGTGATCATTATAGCGCGTCTGCTTCATAAGATGAGCCACGTGGTGCTCCTCGCTCCTGTCGATCATATAGCGGGCGCGGTCTTCTCGGCGGCCAAGTATGGTCTGGTGGTGAGCCTGCTGCTCAATCTCTGCATAGTCCTCTTCCCGAACTCGAAGTTCATAGCCGATTCGCGGCTTGCCGGCGGTAGGGCCGTCGGGTGGGTGATAGGGTTCGCACCAGCTGTCCTTGACACGCTCCATCCCTGTGACAAGGATGCGGATGGCGGGAAGGAACAGACTGATGAGGACTGCACTGCGCGGGCCACTATTTCAGAGGAAACATCCATCCTGTGCAATCTCCCTCTTTCATTTAAAGAATGAAGAAACAAATGGAAACAAAAGATAAGAATAATCCCAAGGACAGCGATCAGCTCATAAAGAACGCTACGTCCGACGAATACAAATACGGTTTCACCTCCGACATCGACACCGACATCATCCCCGTCGGTCTCAACGAGGAGGTGGTGAGACTCATATCGGCCAAAAAGGGTGAGCCGGAATGGCTTCTTGACTTCCGCCTGAAGGCTTTCCGCTACTGGGAGACTCTCAAGATGCCCGAATGGGCGCATCTCGACATTCCGCCCATCGACTATCAGGCCATCAGCTATTACGCCGAGCCGCGTGCCAAGAAAGGTCCGGAGAGCCTCGACGAGGTGGATCCGCAGCTCCTCGACACGTTCAACCGTCTCGGCATACCCCTGCAGGAGCAGAAGGCTCTCGCAGGTATGGCCGTGGATGCGGTGATGGACTCCGTCAGCGTCAAGACCACCCACCGCGAGAAGCTTGCCGAGAAGGGCATAATATTCTGCTCGATCTCAGAGGCCGTCAAGGATTATCCCGATCTCGTGAAGAAGTATCTCGGTTCTGTGGTGAGCTACCGCGACAATTTCTTTGCCGCGCTCAACTCGGCCGTGTTCTCCGACGGTTCGTTTGTCTATATCCCCAAGGGCGTGCGCTGCCCGATGGAGCTTTCGACCTATTTCCGCATCAATGCTTCGGGCACGGGTCAGTTCGAGCGCACGTTGATCGTGGCCGACGACGATGCCTACGTGAGCTATCTCGAAGGCTGCACCGCTCCGATGCGTGACGAGAATCAGCTCCATGCCGCCATTGTGGAGATTGTGGTCGAGGATAGGGCCGAGGTGAAATATTCCACCGTCCAGAACTGGTATGCCGGCGACGCTCAGGGTCGCGGCGGTATCTACAACTTCGTGACCAAGCGCGGTCTTTGCCGGGGTGATCACTCCAAGCTGTCGTGGACTCAGGTGGAGACCGGTTCGGCCATCACGTGGAAATATCCCTCGTGTGTGCTCAAGGGTGACTACTCACGTGGCGAGTTCTACTCCGTGGCCGTTACCAAGAACTACCAGCAGGCCGACACCGGCACGAAGATGATACATATAGGCAAGAATTCATCATCGACCATCGTCTCGAAGGGTATTTCCGCCGGTCACTCGCAGAATTCCTACCGCGGTCTTGTCAAGGTGGCCAAGGATGCTACCGGATGCAGAAACTACACTCAGTGTGACTCACTGCTGATGGGCGACAAGTGCGGGGCACATACCTTCCCGTATATCGATGTGCTCAACGACACCGCTATCGTCGAGCACGAGGCCACGACATCCAAGATCTCCGAGGATCAGCTGTTTTACTGCAATCAGCGCGGCATCCCCACTGAAGAGGCCATCGCGCTGATCGTCAACGGTTATGCCAAGGAGGTGATGAACAAGCTCCCGATGGAGTTTGCTGTCGAGGCCCAGAACCTGTTGCAGATAACTCTCGAAGGCTCTGTCGGATGATGAAAACCGCGCTCTACCTGATACCATCCACCATGAGCGATGCTCCGGTGACCGACGTGATCCCTGACGGAAATCTCGCGGTGATCCGTGGCATCAGGCACTTCGTGGTGGAGAACGTGAGGACCGTGCGCCGTTTCCTAAAACGCTGTGACCGGACGATCGACATTGATTCACTGACTTTCACCGTGCTTGACGAGCATACCCGTCAGGAAGATATTCCGGCCATGCTCGCACCTCTCGCCGAGGGACAGCCGGTGGGGGTGATCTCCGAGGCCGGCTGTCCGGCCATCGCCGATCCGGGTGCTGATCTTGTCGCTATCGCGCAGGAGAGGGGCTACGAGGTGGTGCCGCTCGTCGGTCCTTCGAGCATCATTCTCTCGCTCATGGGTTCGGGTTTCAACGGTCAGAGCTTCGCTTTCATCGGTTATCTCCCCCACGAGGCCAAGGCGCGCGCCACGCGTCTGCGTGAGCTCGAACAGCGTATAAGACGTGAGGGGCAGACACAGATTTTCATAGAGACCCCTTATCGCAACAACCGTCTGATAGCCGAACTTGCATCGACTCTCCCCGGTGGGCTGAAGCTCTGTGTCGCCTCGGACATTACTGGTCCTCAGCAGTCGATCGTGACCCTCCCGCTCTCAAAATGGGCACACCGTAAATATGATTACGACAAGATCCCTACCATATTTCTTCTAAATTACTGATCTCCATTGGCTAAATTCCGCAAAACATCCCCGCAGCGCATCCCCGGTCTCTTTGACGGTTTTGACGACTTCTCAGCAGAAGCCGGCAGTGACTTCCGTATAATTCCGGATGGAAAGATGGAGGAGATAGCCCGCCGGATGGCCAAGGAAAACCGCGAGGAGGATGTGATCGATGAGCTTCCGCCGATGAAAGTGGCCGATAAGGTGTTTTTCATGAGTTTCGGCAGTGGAAGTTCGGGCAATTGCTCGTATGTCGGTGACCGTGAGGGTGGATTCCTGATCGATGCCGGAGTTGAAGTAGCCAAGGTTGTCGATGGTCTGCGGCGTAATGGTGTGTCGATGGAGCGTGTGAAAGGTATTTGTCTCACGCATGACCACGGCGATCACATCAGGGATGTCTATGGACTGTTGCGCCGTTACCGTCATCTGCGTGTCTATTGCACTCCGAAGACTCTCAACGGTATTCTGCGCCGTCACAACGTGTCGCGCCGTATCAAGGATTACCATGCTCCGATCTATAAGGAATTTCCGTTCCGTATCGGTAATTTCGAGATCACGGCTTTTGATGTCATGCATGACGGTGCCGACAATGCCGGATATTTCATCACGCATGGCGACGTCCGCTTTGCGGTCGCGACAGATCTCGGTTGCATAAGCGAACGCGTGGATTACTATATGCGCCGTGCGACTCACATTGTCATCGAGGCCAATTATGATCTCCAGATGTTGCGTGAGGGCCGTTATCCGGAGTATCTGAAAGCACGTATCGAAGCTGCTAACGGACATCTGGATAATCGGGTGACGGCTCAATTTCTCGCCGATATCTACACTCCGCGCTTGCGCAACGTGTTCCTCTGTCACCTCTCTCATGACAATAACACGCCTCAGAAAGCTCTCGGTGAGGTGGCAACGGCTCTTGCCGGTATCGGTGTCACCCGTATCGGCAACGGTTTCGATTCGATGAATGAACCCGGAATGCCCCCTTCGCAGCTCCATCTGGTGGCTCTTCCGCGTTACGATGCATCGCTGCTCTATCCGCTTGATCCCTTGACGTAGTTTTCGGGCGAATCAGCCTTTTTCGTTTTACCTATTACTTTTTTTACCGCTATGATCACACCATCCCGCTTCTATGAATCTCTTCCTGCCACGGCCCGTGAATTATTCCTTAAATGGGGCGATTTTCTGTGGAATGACGTGACGTTCAATATGCCCGACAGCAAACTCCATGCTATGGGTCATTGCGAACGGGTGCTGTTTCATGCGCTTGCCATGGGTGTGCTTGAAATCGGCCATGACGACATGGAGGCTTTGGAGATTCTGGCACATGCATCGGTGTTTCATGACACACGCCGTCAGGATGAATATCAGGACGTAGGTCACGGAGCGCGTGCGGCTGTCTATTATGAGGATTACTGTCGTCAGTCAGACGGGGCGGTGACGTTTCATCCTGAGGCTGCGTATCTGATGCGTTATCATGATCTTGACGATAATATCGGTCGTGAGGCCATTCGCAAGGGTTTTCCTGACAGCTACGGGCGTGTCGAGAAACTTTATGAGATTTTCAAGGATGCCGACGCGCTTGACCGCTGGCGTCTCGGCCGCTGGGGACTGGATGTGAAATATCTGCGGACCGACAGTGCCCGCAGCCTCGTTGACACCGCGCGTGATCTTGTCAACGCCACAATGGATCCCGCCGTCGTCGCATATTATGACCGCCTGATCGACGACATGATGCATAATAGACAATAATGATTACTTGTAGGGCCGCATTTTAATGCGGCTGCATCACGGAACAAATAAAATCATATCACGATACGAAATTATATCATGGAATGATTAAAACATTGTTATCGTAAATGACACGATCGCAGTCTAAATGTAAATTCCAATTAATGATGTATTTCAGTTGTGGTCGCATTGAAATGCGACCCTACAGGGATTTATTAAAACAATCAGTCTGCCAATTCTCAATATTATGATCAATGTAGTTCATGATATTTTCATAAGACTCTGATGACCTTATAATATGATCATGGTATCTTGATTGCCACCTGAATTTAAGTCCCTTTTTCCTGACTTCTCGCGTGACGCCTCCCTTGAATGCTCTTAGGACGATACTCAAACGTGATTGATAATGGAAAATCGGATTTTCGATTTCGTTGTGCATTGGCGGTTTTAGGCAGCCAAGCGTGTTAGATTGTACATGTGTTTCTGGAGAAAGGTAGATAATGGCGTGGATATGGTTCGGCATAACGACATAGTTCCATAACTCGATGAATGGAAAATGTGAACAAAGTTCCGATAATTGTTTTGTCGCTATCGTGCCGATAATAGATGGCCTGAATATACAGTCGGCAATAGAACCGAAATAATGGATATGGTTGTCGGTACAAATCGTTATGAAAAATACACCGGAGTTGTAATCATGCCAATTTGCTCTAATTCTTTTCCTTTTGGGAATAGGTACGTTATTCTCACTGGATTGCATAATTGTCATGATTGGTGATTAAAGTCTGATTTATTACGTGTAATTTGTATATTGGCTAAATGTATTAGTGTTGCGGTCGCATTGAAATGCGACCCTACAGGGCCAAAATTCTATATTGATAAAATGCGATTCGTGAATTACAAAAACAGGCATGCGTCACCGTAGGAGAGGAAGCGGAAACGGGGATCGGCAAGAGCGTAGTCATAGATGGTCCGCCAGTCGGGATTGGCCTGATTTGAGCTGAGGAAAGCTGATACGAGTAACAGGAGTGTGGATCGCGGCTGATGAAAATTAGTCACCATCCCTTTTACTATCCTGTATTTATAACCGGGAGCGATCATTAGGCGTGTCGAAGCGACAAACGTATCTTCACCGGTCGAGTCAAGATGTGAAAGTATGGCTTGCATCGCTTTATCCACACTTAGCTGTGGGTGTGACGGGTCGTAGGGATACCACTGCGGAAGAGTATCGGCGGGAAGTCCGTCGGCAAGCCGGCAACCGAGATGGTAGAGGCTTTCGAGAGTGCGGACTGAAGTTGTCCCGACGGCTATCACCCTGCGGTCACTCTGCGAAAGTTCTTCGATTAGGTTTCGGCTGACAGCTATGAATTCGCTGTGCATATCATGTTCGCCGATCACATCGGATTTCACCGGTTGAAAAGTTCCTGCGCCGACGTGGAGCGTGAGTTCACGACGAGGAATGCCACGCTTGTCTATGTCGGCAAGCACTTCAGGCGTGAAGTGAAGTCCGGCGGTCGGGGCAGCCACCGATCCGTCGATATGAGAAAAGACGGTCTGATAGTCTTTGGAGTCACTTTCCTCCGTATTACGGTTGAGGTAGGGCGGAATCGGGATCTCTCCGACGGCTGAAATAATGCGTGAGAACGTGACTGCAGTGTTGTCCCACGAAAACTCAACCACCGAGGTATTGCCCTCACGGGCGATACGGGTAGCTGTGAGTGTAAGATTCTCACCGTCGATATCGAGAGCCATGCGCAGAGGTTCGTCCTTCCAACGTTTGGAGTTACCTACAAAACAGGTCCATGAGCAGCGGGAATCCGAAGCGAAATTGCATGCATAGTCAGCCGGCACAACCGGTTCAAGACAGAAAATTTCAATCAGTGCGCCGTCGCAGTGTTCACCCTTACGGAAACGCAGACGCGCGTTGATGACACGCGTATTATTATAGACGAGCATGGAATCAGCCGGAAGCAGATCCGGCAGTTCACGGAAAATCCTTGTGCTTACTTCGCCATTTTCATTTTTGAAAAGGAGTAGGCAGCGGTCACGTTCGGCAAGCGGATGCTTGGCAATCCGTCCGTCAGGGAGAGGATAGTCAAACGCTTCTATCCTTATGTCGCGTATATCCATCATCCGAGGTCTATTAAATCTGAAATAGCTTTATGAGGATCAGCTGCACCGAAGACATAGCTTCCGGCAACAAGCACGTCTGCTCCGGCCTTGATCAGCTCCGGGGCGGTAGTGAGATTTACTCCGCCATCAATCTCGATCACTGTATCCGAACCGGCTTCAGCAATGAGTGCGCGCAGCTCACGCACCTTTCGGAGAGTATTGGAGATGAAGCTCTGTCCTCCGAAACCGGGATTGACGCTCATGAGCAGAACCATATCAAGCTCACTGATGATGTCGCGCAGCAGCATCACCGGAGTTGCCGGATTGAGGGTGACGGCCGGACGCATTCCCGCATCACGGATGGTGTGGATCGCACGGTCGAGATGCGTACAGGCTTCCCAGTGCACATTCATTATGCTTGCCCCTGCATCGCGCACACGGCTGACATAACGGCCCGGATCCATGACCATCATGTGGACATCAAGCGGTTTTTCGGCAACGTCGCGGATCGCTTTTATGACCGGGAATCCGATGGTGATATTGGGCACGAACATACCGTCCATAACATCAATATGGATCATTGATGCACGGCTCGTGTTGACCATTCTGACCGCGTCACCGAGACGGGTGAAGTCGGCTGAAAGAAGTGAAGGTGCTACTTGTATCATGATGGTATTAATGCCTGTTGTTGGTTTGGCTGACTTAAAATGGTCACAATTGATCGGATGATCAGGCAGCGGGAGTCTTGGCGCGGGGCTTAAACGCATTCCAGATGATGACGGCTATGCAGATGACACCGATGCCTATTCCGATATATGTCAGATAATCATTGTATTCCTCTACTTTTGCGTAAAGTTGATCCTGCGGGACCATCTTTCCGAGCCAGTAGCCAAGCACACCGAGGACAATATTCCATGTCAATGCGCCAAGACCTGTGAAAATAACGAATTTGCCGACATTCATCCGGGCCAGACCGGCAGGGATGGAAATGAGCTGACGGACAGCGGGGATGAGACGGCCTATGAAAGTGGAGATCGCTCCGTGCTTGTCGAAATACTCTTCGGCATGGCGCACTTTCGCTTCATCTATCAGGCAGGCATGACCTAAGCGGCTATTGGCGAAGCGATAGACGATCGGTCTTCCGATCCAGACGGACAGATAATAATTGATGAGCGCACCTATGATCGCACCAACGGTGGCGAGTCCAATGACGGTGTAGATATCGACATCGCCTTTGGTACAGGCAAGATATGCTGCCGGCGGAACGATTACTTCAGACGGAAACGGAATGAATGAGCTTTCGACAATCATGAAGCCGAGTACCAGCAAATAGACTGTCATAGGATCGGCAACAAGAAATTTTGCCATGATCCCCGCAGGATCAAAGATGGCAAGCAACGGTATGAGGTCAAACATTTTTTCTTTTCGGGGGGTGATTGATTAGTAAATGAAACCGAGTGAGAGACAAGTGTAAAATACACAACACCCTCGAAAGGTTCACTATGCAAAATTACATATTTGCTGACTAATATCAAAATTACGCCTGTAGATCGTTGGATTTGTGGAGTGTGAAAAATACGTGGGGAAAAAGACAAAATTAGATCGGTTGTAGGGTCAGCGCAAGCGCAGACCCTACAACCGATTGGATTATTTTTTTGACAATCACGAGCAGATCAGTCAAGCAATCCTGCCCTTCGGAAAAGCTCGCGGTACGCATCAGCTTTCTTTTCGACAGCAAGCGGGTAGGCGCGTGATGTAGATGGCATACGCGTCATCTCCAGCAGTCTGCCGTCTGGTTGCCATGTCACTTCGATCCACTCACCGATATTCGGGACGGATGATGAAGTTATCATTGCGATCACTCCAGCAGCCTTCTCGCCGGTCGTGGCGATGTAACGGCAATCAGGCATCTTCTCAAGCAGCGCGTTTAGATCCACCGGTTCGACAATTTCAAGAAACTTATCGGAGGCATTGTCTTTAAGCCGCCTGACGGCTGCCCCGGTGTCGTGAAGCGCAATCCCTTTCTCTTCGAGGAACTTTCGGATCAGAGGCTCGTCAAATGTTCCGTCAGGAAGCCGGAAATGGTTGACGTCGTCATAGAAAATTATTCCCATGACGCGCCAGAAATCATTGGTCTTATTGGGGTAGTAAAACTCCATGGACCATCTGATCGGTTTCGGAGGGAAGGTGCCCATGATGAGCACTTTTGCATCCGAGGGTATGAACGGAGGGAACGGATGCCGTTCCAACGGAAGTTGTGAAGAATCTGCTGTCATGATGCGGAAGAGATTAGGAGTTACGTGTTAGAAATCCGGGATATCAATCCTCTTTGTCAAGAAGCTTTCCGGCAAGAGTTTTTGCAGCTTCTCGGCATTGCTCGATCTGCTCGGATGTCGGGGCGTGTTTGATTGTAAGAGGATCGACTGTGCAGGAAGTGTTGAGAGCGTCGAGATACCCCGACATTACTTTAACAGCCTGCTGCGACCATGAGCATGATCCTACCATCATTATTTCACGATTTTTAACGCCACGGGTCACGATGGCTTCCATAACGTTTCTGATCGGGGGGAAAAGCGTGTCGGAATATGTCGGGGAGGCTATGACGAGTCCGCGATGACGGAATATATCGGCCAGCATATAGCTGAGGTCTGCCATGGAGGCGTTATGGACGGCAATGTCACGTATGCCAGCTTCGGCGAAAGCCTCGGCCGCTCTTTCTGCCATGGCCTCGGTGTTGCCATACATTGATCCGTAGATAATCGTCACACCGTTGTCGAGGGGTTCGTAGCGGCTCAACTTATCATAGAGATCCACCACTTCGGAGAGACGACTGCGCCATACGGGTCCGTGGGTAGTGCAGATTGTGCTGATCTCAAGATTTTCAAGTTTTTTAAGAGCGCGCTGAACAAACTGACCGTACTTACCGACGATGTTGCTGTAATATCTGACCATTTCAGGGAAGTAATGGTCTGTATTCATATCAGTATCGACCACCGCACCGTTGAGTGCTCCGTAGCATCCGAAGGCATCGCCTGAGAAGAGGGTTTTCTCTTCCTCAAGAAATGTCATCATGGTCTCAGGCCAGTGGACCATAGGTGTGAGTGCGAACCTGAGTGTCGTTCCGTCACCGAGCGAGAGGGTATCGCCGTCCTTGATTGCGAGAGTGTTTGTATCTACGCCGTAGAAGCCTTTCACCATTGCGAGGGTCTGGGCATTGCCTACTATCGTTATGTTCGGGAAAGCATTGCGGAGCATACGGATGGCACCGGAGTGATCCGGCTCCATGTGATTGATTATCAGATATTCGGGATGACGGCCACCGTCAAGCTCATATATGTGGTCTATCTGACGCAGGGCATAATTGGCATCCACGCCGTCAATGATGGCACTCTTTTCAGAGCCGGAGACAAGATATGAATTATAGCTGACACCGTAAGGGATCGGCCACATTGCTTCAAAAAGTTCCGATGTTCGGTTGTTGACTCCAATATAGTGGACACGTTCTGAAATTCGACTTACTTTCATTATATCATATCAATAAGTTAGTTGAGGAGTGATAATTATAGTCGTTTAGACTTTTTTTATGGTCAGCCTTGCGGCATAGCCAAAATATAAAAGGCCACGGACTGACCGCGGCCTTTTTGTGGAGTTATCGTCTTTTCCCGGATGATGTGGTGGATTGACTCTCTATGAATAAGCGTCGTGACTACATCGACCGGAGGTGATTATTCCTTGATGCGTTCAACGTATGAACCGTCGCGGGTATCGACACGTACCTTGTCACCGATGTTGCAGAAGAGGGGCACACGGATTTCAGCACCTGTCTCAAGAGTTGCGGGCTTGAGGGTGTTGGTGGCGGTGTCACCCTTGATACCGGGTTCGGTATATGTGATTTCGAGAACCACGCTGGTGGGCATTTCGCAAGTAAGGATGGTGTCAGATTCTGCATGAACCATAGCTTCGCAGATGTCGCCTTCCTTGAGGAACTGCACGCCGTCGATGCTCTCGCCGGGGAGTGCTACCTGCTCGAAAGTTTCGGTGTGCATGAAGTTGTAGCCCATATCATCCTTGTAGAGGTACTGGTAGGGACGACGCTCGATGCGGACTTCGTTGACCTTTACACCGGAGTTCCAAGTCTTGTCAAGCACGCGGCCTGTCTTTACATTTTTAAGTTTTGTACGCACGAAAGCCGGGCCTTTACCGGGCTTTACATGGAGGAATTCAACGATAAAGAAGTAGTTGCCGTCGATATCGAGGCACATACCGTTTTTAAAGTCAGCAGTTGTTGCCATGGATTGTTAATGGTGTTGTTGTGTTTGTTGTTTAAGCGTTAAAGAAATCGATGACTGTCATCAGTTTCCGCAACCGTCACAGCCGCCACCGCAGCCCGATTCGTCGCCACAGTTGCCACCGCCGCAGCATCCGCCGCCACAGGTGGGATGGAGTTCTTCGGGGGTAGCGTCGCGGACAGTGACCACTTTGCCTTTGAAGCGGAGGTCCTTGCCTACGAGGGGATGGTTGAAGTCCATGACCACATGGTCAGGGGTAACTTCGACAACTTTGCCGGTGATGCGGAAACCTTCGCCGGTCATCATGGGGATGTAAGCTCCTTTCTTGATGGTCTCGGCATCGAATTTGCCATCGACCATGAAGATGCTCTTGTCGAGCTTGGCCACATCATCAGGATTATAGGGGAAGCCCTCGCCGGCAGCGACAGGCACGTCAAACGTCTGTCCTGCTTCCAGTCCTTCGAGCGCGCGCTCAAGCGGAAGGATGAGACCCTTTGTCACTCCGAAAATGAAGCGTTCGGGTTCTTCGTCAATGACATTGTGGACGAGGCTTTCAGTCCCGTCGGGAGCGACCTCATAGAGGTCATAGCTTATTTCGACATATTTGCCGGGGAGAATCTTTTCCATAATTTACTTTGTTTTTAATCCGGTTGATAATGTTAACTGTTGAGCGGGCAGAGCCTTAAGCCTCTCCAGTCACACCGGCCAGTTCGGGGTCGATCATGATGCGTCCGCAGTATTCGCAGACAATGATTTTCTTGTGCATCTTGATCTCCATCTGCTTCTGCGGGGGGATGCGGTTGAAGCACCCGCCACATGCGTTACGCTGGATATAGACTACGCCGAGACCGTTGCGTGCGTTCTTGCGGATACGCTTGAATGCAGTGAGTGTGCGGGGGTCGATCTTGGGTTCGATCTCCTTGGCCTGAAGGCGGAGGCGTTCCTCATCCTTCTTGGTCTCGGAGACGATCTCCTCAAGCTGATGACGCTTATCCACGAGGATGTGGTTGCGGTCAGCAAGAGTTTCCTCCGCAGCGGCGATGTCGGCGCTCTTGTTTTCCATCTCGCGTGCATACTGGTTGATGCGCTTTTCAGAGAGTTGGATCTCAAGGGTCTGGAACTCTATCTCCTTAGATAACAAATCAAACTCACGATTGTTGCGGACATTGTCGAGCTGCTGCTTATAAGTGGCAATCTGTGCCTGAGCCTGCTCGATGTTGCTCTTTTCTTTTGCCGATTTCACACGAAGCTCTTCGATTTCGGCACGGAATTTGTCAATGCGGGTGTGGAGACCTTCGATATGGTCTTCGAGGTCACGCACTTCCTCAGGGAGCTCACCGCGGATGGTCTTGATGCGGTCGATTTCGGAGAGGATGGTCTGGAGCTCGTAGAGGGCGCGGAGACGCTGCTCTACTGACAGTGACTGTTCGGTTTTATTTTGCTCTATCGCCATATATGTGTTATAGTAGAATTTTTATAATTCTTTGTCAGACGTAGCGCACCGGATTTTGTTCGGCGCGCGACTGCCGGACTGCAAAGGTAGGAAATTTTTCTGAAATTATGGCCGAAAAAATTGATTTAGTGCAGATTTCGCTCTCAAAGTGGCCGGTATCTATCATCAGGATCTTTTTTCCGAAGTCAACGAAGTCATGATAGCGTGTGTCGGATGTGATATAGGCATCGGCTTCCTTCCCGATGGCAGTGCCGACGAACTCACCTCCGGAACCGCTGCAGAGTGCCACGCGACTCACTTCAGTCATCCCTTCCGGGCCGGCCGAACGGCGGATCACCGGTGCACCATAGACCTCTTTCACACGATGGATGAATGCATCGGTCGTTAGCGGAGCTACAAAGCGGCCTATGACACCGAGTCCGGTGAGCGGACTGCCGGGCTGTGGTGCGAGCACGCTCATATCCTCCAGTCCGAGCATAGTGCCGAGCTTGTGTGACACTCCGAGGCTTGCGGAGTCAAGGGCTGTATGGGATGAATAGACGGCTATACCCCCTGAAATAGCGGAGATCACCGCACGCTCCACTGGTGAAGCGCCGGTGATCTGCCTTAGACCTTTGAAAATCAAGGGGTGGTGGGAAATGATGAGGTTACAGCCTTCCGCCTCTGCTTCAGCGACTACTTCGGGGGTCACGTCGAGACAGAGCATGACTCCGGTGCATGGCGACGAGGGGCTGTGCGGGCATAGCTGCCAGCCTGTGTTGTCCCACTTCTCCTGAAGGCCGGGAGAGGCGAAGTCTTCAATGCACCCGACAATATCGGCAAGCGTCACGGATTGCTTCGCGCTCATGATCCAGTTATTTCTTTTCGTCCTTGAGGTCGAGACGGATGCAGAGCTCATCGAGCTGAGAGTCATCGATGGCCGAGGGCGCATCGATCATCATGTCACGGCCTGAATTGTTCTTCGGGAATGCGATGACGTCGCGGATCGAGTCAAGTCCGGCGAGGATGCTGACAAAACGGTCGAATCCGAATGCAAGACCGCCGTGAGGGGGTGCGCCGAATTTGAATGCGTTCATCAGGAAGCCGAATTTGTAACGTGCGTCCTCTTCGGAAAGACCGAGGAGATGGAACATCTTGTCCTGAAGGGCTGCGTCATGGATACGGATTGATCCGCCGCCGAGTTCGTTGCCGTTGACCACCATGTCGTATGCTGTAGCGCGCACTGCACCGGTGTCGCTGTCGAGGAGGTCGATATCGTCAGGATTGGGTGCGGTGAAGGGATGGTGCATGGCGTAGTAACGCTGTGTTTCGTCGTCCCATTCGAAGAGGGGGAAGTCGATGACCCAGAGGCAGGAGAATTTCTGCGGATCGCGGAGACCGAGGCGTGAGCCCATTTCCAGACGGAGTTCGCAGAGCTGCTTGCGGGTTTTCATTGTCGGGCCGGCAAGGATGAGGATGAGGTCGCCCGGTTTTGCACCGCAGCGGTCAGCCCATGCGCGGAGCTCATCTTCAGTATAGAATTTTGATACGGATGATTTGATCGAGCCGTCAGCTTCAACCTTGACCCACATCATGCCTTTTGCACCGATCTGCGGACGCTTGACGAAGTCGGTGAGCTGATCGAGCTGCTTGCGGGTATAGTCGGCGCATCCGGGAGCGACGATCGCGCCGACGTATTCAGCATCGTCAAGCACGGCGAAGCCCTTGCCGCCGGTGAGGTCCTTGATCTCCACGAATTCCATGCCGAAACGGGTATCGGGCTTGTCTGATCCGTAGAGACGCATGGCATCGGCCCATGTCATGCGGGGGAAGGGTTCGGTGAAATCAATGTCTTTGACATATTTGAAGATGTGTTTCACGAGTCCTTCGAACATGTTGAGCACGTCCTCCTGATCGACAAACGACATCTCGCAGTCAATCTGTGTGAATTCCGGCTGACGGTCGGCACGGAGGTCCTCGTCACGGAAGCACTTCACGATCTGGAAGTAACGGTCAAAGCCGCTGACCATGAGGAGCTGTTTGAATGTCTGAGGTGACTGGGGGAGGGCATAGAATTCGCCGGGGTTCATGCGTGAGGGCACGACGAAGTCACGTGCTCCTTCGGGTGTTGATTTGATGAGCACCGGAGTCTCGACTTCGAGGAAACCTTTGGAGTCGAGGTAGCGGCGGATCTCGAATGCCATACGGTGGCGGAGTTCAAGATTGGCACGCACGCAGTTACGGCGTAGGTCGAGATAGCGGTATTTCATGCGGAGATCGTCACCGCCGTCAGTATCGTCCTCGATGGTGAAGGGAGGAACGTCGCTGCGGTTGAGCACCTTGAGGTCAGTGGCGATGATCTCGATGTCGCCTGTCGGAAGATTCGGATTCTTGCTTGTGCGCTCGGCAACCTTGCCGGTCACCTGTATCACGAATTCACGTCCGAGATGACTGGCGGCGTCACAGAGAGCCGCATCGTTCTCGACATTAAATACCACCTGAGTGATGCCGTAGCGGTCACGCACATCAACAAAGGTCATACCACCCATCTTGCGGGCGCGCTGCACCCAACCGGCGAGGGTCACTTCCTGACCCGCATCGCTGAGTCGGAGTTCGCCGCATGTTTTGGTCCTATACATAGCAGAACTTTGCTTATTATATATTTAATGGTTGTTTTTATTCTGTTTCAATTGTTTTTCATGCGGAGCGATTGCTGTCAATACAGCGTATGCCCCTTCAATCCGCAAAATTACAAAGAATCAGATAGAAAATCAAAAAATAATTTTAGTGCATAGCGTTCGTTGAGGTTGTTTATGCCCCTAAAGTTGTGACCGGGATAACAAGGACACCGTCTCTGCGACGGTAGGCGAATGAACCGACTGCTGTCAGCACCATAAGAAATGAGGGAGCTTTCATACGTTCCAGATCGATTTTTGAGGCTAAAGATTTAAGACTATCGACAGCAGCTTCGATCTGGGCATCACCACCAAGTTTGATTTCTATCAGTCCGTATTGACCATTAGGAAGATGTACGACTGCATCACATTCAAGACCATTTTTATCCCTGTAATGGTACACTTCTCCGCCGAGAGGTTGGGAATAAACACGTAGATCGCGTGCGCAAAGAGTCTCGAAGATAAGGCCAAATGCTTTAAGATCGTTAAGAAGATCCCCCGGTCCGATACCTAAGGCTGAGGTGGCTATTGACGGATCGACAAAGTAGCGTGTATCCGTACTGCGTATCGCTGTTTTCGATTTCAGGTTTGGATTCCAAGCAGGCATATCCTCGATTACAAACATCGAGCGAAGCGCGTCAAGATAGTTGCGTACCGTCTTGTCCTCCATCACATTCGGATCTCCGCCATTCATATCCTCAACAATTTGTCTAACCGAGGTTTGAGTGCCTTGAAAACGGGCGTAGGAACGCATGAGTCTTCGAGCTCTCTCCACACTACGATCTACTCCATCAACTTCACGGATATCTATGTTTACCACAGCATTATAGTAGTCTTGTGCCGGATCAAGGGCGACTTCTTCCGGTAGATCAGTCACTACCGGCCAACCACCTCTGCATATCAGAAAAGCAATTTTTTTTAAGTCGGCATTCGCTTCACATCCTATCCGGTAGTCCGGATCTTCAAACAGTTTGGCAAGGCTGACATCACCCGATGAGTCTCCTGACTCATGGAGTGACATTGGTCTCATTCTTAACCAAGCGAACCTTCCTGTCCCGGAATGGCTTATTTTTGTCCGATCTGCCGGTTTTGCCGAGCCTGTCAGGATGAACTGGCCGCGTTGCCTACGGTGGTCAACCGTGTAGCGGACAGCATCCCAAAGTTCAGGCGCAAGTTGCCATTCATCTATTAGACGAGGGATTTCTCCGTCAAGAATTAGTTCCGGATTTTCCTCAGCAAATAGGAGATACTGAGATTTGCGTTTGGGGTCGGATAAAAATATCGCGCTTTTACAATGATGCTCGGCTGTAGTTGATTTCCCACACCACTTAGCTCCTTCCAATACGATTGCACCGACGCTTTTCAATCGTCTGCTTACTTCGGTATCTATTATTCTGTGGCGATATATATTTTCCATGAAGACTTATATTTTCCACAAAATTAATGAATTATATTGTAATTACCAAATTTGGCCGGTTTTCATTACCCAATTTGGCTGGTTTCCATTACCCAATTTGGCTGGTTTTCATTACCTGATTTGGCCGGTTTTCATTACCAAATTTGGCTGAAGCGTGTTTTAAGGACAGGCTATTTTGATACCCGGATTGGCCGGAAATATCTATGTATTTCATAAAATTTTCTACTGACAATGTAGATTCTTGTCTCTGATTTTATCCTGACATGAAAATTATTCCCTACATTTGCGACTGAAAAAATCGAAAACCGGACTAATTTCGATCAGAACTCCATTCATAGAAACAGCCATGACCTACGTTCTCTCCAAGGCCATAGATGCCGATGAGATATTCCGGCGGTACTACCGTCCGCTCTGTCTCTACGCCCTTCATTACCTCCGTGTTCCGGAGAATGCCGAGGACGTGGTGCAGGACTGTCTGACGGATTTTCTCGAACGAGGAGACAGTTTGAATTCCATCGGGCAGGTGAAGGGCTATCTCTACATGATGGTCCGCAACCGCTGTCTTGATATCTTGAGACGTGACAACAGGATAGATTACGGACATACACCTGAGGAGTTCGAGGAGCGTCACGATGATGAGGACTACGAGGAGGCATCATTCATCGAAGCCCGGATGTGGACAGCGATCGACTCCCTGCCGGAGCGTTGCCGTGAAGTGTTTCTGATGAGTAAACGTGACGGTCTCAAATACGAGGAGATTGCGGAGGAGCTGGGCATCTCGGTCAATACTGTTCGTAATCAGGTGAGCAAGGCACTGAAAGCACTGAAGGATGGTTGTCATCGTATCTATATGTTTTTCTTTGGATAGGTATGCGTTGAAAATTTTTTTTGTGGGCATAGTACTTTTGGAAAGTCTCTCCGTCGTAGGTATAAAAAACAACAGATAAACTCAATCCTATGGACAGAGAAAACAGACATCTTAATTTCGTATTGAAGTATTACGCACCCGGACGCTTCGACACGCGCCGGGCATTGGCTACATATAGATCGGACCATCCGGTGAAACTGTCGCTTTGGAAGAGATATGCGGCTGTGGTAGCCGTGGCATTATTGCTTTCTGCGGTTAGCTGCTTCCTTCTCGTGCGCAATATGTCTGACCGGACCGTGTGTCTTTATGCTTCTGATGCAGCTGTCAGCTATTTGTTGCCAGACAGTTCGGAGGTCGTATTGTATCCTCATTCTTCTCTCTCTTATAAGCGTGCGGGTTTCGGTGACGGTCATCGTGATGTGGATATGAGGGGTAAGGCTGAATTTAAGGTCTATAAAGATCCTCAAGTCCCCTTCACCGTCATGGACTCAAATGCTTCGGTCAGAGTTCTTGGTACGGAGTTCACGGTTGAGCAGTTGCAGGGTGATTCTGTCACCTCTGTAAGTGTCAGGAGCGGTAAAGTGCTCTTCAGGGCCAAGGATCGGACTGAAGGAGTGGAGCTGACGGCCGGAATGATTGCATCATTGCAATCAGGTGAGACGATGCCACAGATCATTGCTACGGCTGACGTTGTTGAGGCATCGGCACACAGATTCGTGTTTAATCGCGCTCCGCTTGCCGCTGTGCTAAAGGAACTGTCGGAACATTTCAATGTCGATCTCTCGTGTGAGGCTAAAGGTAAGATACTTACGGCTGAATTCGAGACCGACGATCTTGACGAGATCATTAAGATGATCGAGAAATCACTGAATGTAAAAATTGAAA
Organism: Duncaniella sp.; assembly: GCF_029056165.1. Lineage (NCBI taxonomy): Bacteria > Pseudomonadati > Bacteroidota > Bacteroidia > Bacteroidales > Muribaculaceae > Duncaniella > Duncaniella sp. The sequence continues at coordinate 90,443 of NZ_JAIDBW010000034.1, forward strand.
AACGTCAGAAGTGATGCGCAGGATATTCATCGTGGGTGTAGTGTCGGTGATACTCTCCCTCCTGAGTCCTTCACCGGTAGCGGGCAGGACTGCTGACACAGTGTCGCAGAAAATGGAATATCTTAAAAAGGAATATTCCGTGAAATTCGTCTATGATTCATCTCTCGATCTTGATGTGCCATATTCCGGACCATCGTTGGAGGGCAGGAGTCTTGACAAGGCTCTGAGGCTGCTTCTGGGCCGGAATGGGTTGCGCTGGGAACGTAATGGCGACTATGTGGTCATCCTTCCGAAAAAGTACCATACTGTGAGCGGTTATGTCACGCAGGAGGATGGCGAGACGGTGATCAATGCTACCGTCCGCGATACGGCCTCAGGTCTGGGGACGCTTACGAACGAGCATGGTTTCTATAGCCTTACACTCCCTGAAGGTAAGCGGTCTCTTCGCTATTCATTTATCGGTTTCCCGGAAGAAACTGTGGATGTGGATCTTAAATCAGATCGGAGATACGACATCTTGCTTCATGGTGGTGAGCAGCTTGATGAGGTCGTGGTTACTGCCGATCTAAATTCTCCGCATCACACCACTCCGACCGGAAAGATCTCACTTACGCCCAAGGATCTCGGACGTGAATTTGCACTGCTGAGTTCGCCGGATGTGGTCAAGACATTGCAGACCCGTTCAGGAGTTGCCGCCGGGACGGAGCTGATATCAGGACTGTATGTGCATGGAGGCGGTCACGATGAGAATCTTTTCATGATTGACGGTACGCCTCTCTATCAGGTTAACCATGTGGGAGGACTCTTCTCATCATTCAATACCGATATGATTAAGAACATCGACTTCTACAAGAGTGGTTTTCCGGCCCGTTATGGAGGCCGACTTTCGTCAGTGGTTGATGTCCGCACGCGTGACGGCAATATGACCGATTATCACGGCACATTCAGCATTGGGCTGCTGGACGGCCGTCTGCAATTCGAAGGCCCGATAGTCAGAAACCGCACTTCGTTCAACGTCGGCTTGCGAAGATCATGGCTGGATCTGATCACGACACCACTACAGAAACTCAGAAAGAATCGGTCGTCGGACGACTATTTCCGCACCTCGTTTCATGATTTCAATGCGAAGATCACACATGTGTTTTCAGACCGGAGCCGTGCCGACATAAGTATCTATTCCGGTGAGGATGTTTTCAAGATAACGGACGAAATGAAGACCGAGCGACTGTCGCCTGAACCTGTGGCACTTATCGGTAATGAACATGAGAAGATAGATCTCCGTTGGGGCTGTCTGACTGCCGCCATCAACTGGAAATATCAGTTTTCATCGAAGTTCTACGGAGTATTCACCGGTTTATACACCTACAACCATTCAATTAATGACTACTCTCTGGATGACAAACGGTTTGAGGGGGATGAAACTACATTCATGTCTCGATGGAACACTTCCAACCATGCCACGATTAATGACGGAGGCTACCGCATGGAGTTTGACTACCGTCCCGACGGTCGGAATCATATCAGGATGGGGTCGAATTACCTAATGCACTTTTTCAGACCGCAGAATTATTTTTCGGAGAGCATTCATGGTGACGACAGTATGATTGATACCGTCGTGCGTCACCTTCAACATTCTTTCCGAGGACATGAAGTATCCATTTATGCGGAAGATGATATAGCCCTCAGCAGGAGATTGCGGATCAATGCAGGACTGCATCTGACTTTATTCAATATTCCGGGCAAGACCTACACCTCCGTTGAGCCGAGATTTGCCGCGCGGTATCAGTGCAGCGATCGTCTGACTCTGAAAGCTTCCTTTACGGAGATGAGCCAGTTCATGCATAAGCTGTCAAACACCTACCTGAATCTGCCAATGGATATATGGGTCCCATCCACCAAGCAGATTCATCCCTCACGTTCACGCCAATATGCGGCAGGTGCTTATATGATGCTTCCTCACAATCTGCGATTCAGTGTCGAGGGATATTATAAGACCACGAAGAATCTGCTTGAGTATGACGGCGGTAACAATCTCACCCCTCCATACGAGGCTTGGGAGAGCAATGTGAGTCAGGGCCGTGGACGGAGCTATGGAGTCGAGATCGAAGGCAGTTACGGCAATGAGCGCGTCAGTCTTGATGCAGCCTACACACTTTCATGGAGCGAAAGAAATTTCCCTGAGTATTATGCCGGATGGTATCCCGACAAATTTGACAACCGCCATAAATTCAACATCAATCTTTCATGTAAGGTATCCAAAGGTGTGGATCTGTATGTCGGTTGGGTCTATCATACCGGAAACCGCATGACTGTGCCTCAACAGCTTGCCGTAGGCCCGATATTGCCCGGTCCGCAATCAGGATATGATACCGATTACGTGTGGGTATATGATAAACCTAATAATATCAAGTTGGACGACTATCATAGGCTGGATCTGGGAGTAAATTTCCGTAAGACCGGCAAAAGTGGCCGTGAGCGCATCTGGAACGTGAGTATATATAATGTGTATAGTCGTATGAATCCGCTCTATGCACGCATAAAGATCAGGGACGACGGATCGTATGTCGGAAGGGCTACGGCTTTATCTCCGATAATGTTGTCGTTCAGTTATACACTAAAATTCTAAATCAAAATCAGTATGAGGTTTTTTGAATCAACTATAATATGCGTCCTTTTGGCAGTTTTTATCTCATCATGCGATTCTTATTTTGAAGTAGGTGAACTGGATTCCGAGGAACAGCTCGTGGTGTATTGTCTGCCGGTAGCCGGACAGGATACGACTGTGATACAACTATCCAAGAGTGTGACGCTTGGCGGAAGCGGGTTGCCGACATTCGGTCTTGCCGGAGCGGAGATTAACTTCAATGTCAACGGAGAGGCGAAGGAAGTTTTATGGAATGAGGAGGGCAGGGGTATTTTACCACCGATGTGTTACTACTCCGTAGCTAAAATAAAGGCTGGTGATGTGATAGAAGTGGAAGCGGCTTACAAAGGATTACCTAAGGCTACGTCCAGAACTGTGGTTCCTCAATCTTTTCCGGTAGAGAAAGTTGAGCTGACATGTAAGCCGGGAGAAAATGTCGGTATGCAGGTTCGCGTGACTTTTACCGACCCTGTCGGTTCAGATGATTATTTCGGGGTGAAGATGGTTCGTCAGGAAGTCTTTCAGGAGTCGGTAGGCGATGTGGTGACCGATGTGGCTTATAGAAATATCGTGACCTGTGACTTCGCTTTCGATGATGAGCCGATCTTCAATAATAAGGTGGGACTTGATGCAGCCTTGAATTTCGATTATGATTACTATGATTACCTGTATATCTGGACCGATACAGAGATCCAAGGACGGACATACACTTTGCGAATGGACACATCGTATCTGACACCGGAAGAATTCAGTTATACAAATTGGGACGGTAATGTAACCACGGCTAAAGTCTATTACAGATATAAAATCTATCTTTACCGTCTGACAAAAGAGTTCTACAGTTTCCTGAAATCTGTCAACGATATTGCGAACAATAACCTCGGTCTGCATGGCTTTGCCCCTCTCAGGGGGAGTTACACGAATGTCAGCAATGGTTTCGGAGTGGTTGGAGGATGTCAGATTTCAGAATCGCCGTGGCTTGATAGTCCCGTTGAAGGTAATTCTACGGTATGGGGCACATAGTTTTGATGTAATTGTCTGATGTGCAGACTTCCAGCAGACGCGCGATAAAGTCCGGCTTGACTTTGCGTTCGATCTAATAAACAGTAAAAATAAGGTTTGCGTAATATTCATGTTGTGCACCTCATGTTGAAGTATTACCTTTGCATGGCAAGCCGCTGATCAATCGTTATTATTTCCAAATGATCTGCTCGGTCCTTCACTTATGCACTCCATTCTCGTTACGTTATGCTGAAAAATATAGATGTATTGAAGTACTTGATGAGTATTCTCGTAGTAATGATTCACGCCGGTTATTCTTACGAGATCCCGTTCTTACGCGTGGCTGTACCCGTTTTTTTCATCCTATCGTCATATCTTTTCTTTTCAAGATTACCTGAGGATGATGGAATGGTGCGTGAAGCATTGATGAAATTCCTTAAACGAGCATCCATGCTTTATCTGTTTTGGTTTGTCGTATTGCTCCCGACGACTTTTATCATCAGGGACTGGTATCGATTAGGCGTCGGGGAAATTATCGAAAAGATCATCTTGGGCGTATTGATAAGGAGTACCTTTCCGGCCTCATGGTATATATCGGCCTATATTATAGGAATAGTGATAACGTGTATGCTCCGTAAACATGATCGGGTGCTCCTTACAATAGGAGTGATTACGTTTATGATCTGTTGCCTCACTTCAAATTATTATTATCTACTGGCTTATGTGCCCTATGGAGATGTGTTGCAGAAGTGGACGGATAATTATGAGATGTATAATAGTTTTCCTATGGGATTACTGTATATCTACATGGGAATGAAGTTGAAGGGTTGGCTCGATTCCGGACTTGGTACAATTACTTTTATGCTTGTTGTCGGTATTGTATTATTATATATGGAAAATGGACTCATTCAATATTTTGGTTTCGGTAGGGCTGATGACGCCTACTTCAGTCTTTCTGTGCTGGCTCCGGCAATGGTCATGATGGCACTGAAACTACCTTCAATCGATATAAGGGAAGAGTTTGCAGTGAATCTGAGAAAAATGAGTACGATATATTATTGTAGTCATCTGACGCTCCTCATGGCATTACGTTCAGTAATGGGAGGGTTGGAAAAGTATCAATATCTTATCATTGTGCTAATCATTTGCACTATAGAATCATTCCTGATAATCAAGGCTCAGAAAAATAGAGTTTTCAGCTGGTTGAAATATTCTTACTGATGAGTATGCGAAAAAAATTATTGCACGATGAACCTTTCTGCCGTCACGGCGTTATAAAAATATAAGAAAAATAACTTTTTCCATTGCAAGAAATGTGATAATGATTGGTTTATTAACGAATTGAGGCTGTCGGGATGACAGCCTTATTCGTTATATATAGTTTTGAAATTATTCGTTAGGGTCGCGTCTGACCGTTTCCGTTTATCAAATATCTATAAGTGGTAATCTCACGAAGTCCCATCGGACCTCGCGGACCGAGTTTCTGCGTGCTGATACCGATCTCAGCTCCGAGGCCGAACTGTGCGCCGTCAGTGAAGCTTGTAGGTGCGTTGACATAGACGCACGCTGCATCCACCGATTGCTGGAAATGTTCGGCCGTAACATGATTGTCTGTGATTATACATTCGCTATGTCCTGATCCGTATTCGGCTATATGCTCCAAAGCGTCTTCAAGGCATTCTACCGTGCGTAATCCCATCTTATAGTCCATCCATTCTGTGGTGTATGTGGTTTCATCCGTGGTTTTTAGTAGGGAGGCGGGATAGTGGCCTTCCAATGCCCGGTATGATTCTTCATCCGCATGTATTTCAACACCCTTTTCCGCAAGGTTTTCGCATAGGGCCGGTAAGTCTGTGAGACGGTCACGGTGAATCAGCAGTGTGTCAAGAGCGTTGCAGACACTCACACGGCGCGTTTTCGCGTTTGTGATTATATCACGACCCATAGCAGTGTCGCCATCTTTGTCGAAATAAGCACTTACAACTCCAGCTCCGGTCTCAATGACGGGGACGCGAGCGTTGTCTCGCACAAAATCTATCAGTTGGCGACCGCCACGCGGGATACAGACATCGACATAGCCCACGGCGTTCAGCAGCGCGGCTGTTGCCTCGTGGGTCGAGGGTAACAGAGCCACACAATCAGTCGTGACGCCACATTCGGAAAGCACATCATGTATCAGGCGTATAATTGCATCATTGGATGCGGATGCATCACTGCCTCCTTTGAGGAGGCAGGCATTTCCACTGCGGAAGCAGAGCGAGAATACATCGAAAGTCACATTGGGGCGCGCTTCATAGATCACGCCTATGACACCGAAGGGGACGCGAACGCGACGCAATTGCAGTCCGTTGGGTAGGACACGCTCCTCCATCACCTCTCCGACCGGTGAGGGGAGCTGTGCCACATGGCGGATATCGTCGGCAATAGCCGTGAGACGTTCCGGGGTAAGGCGCAGACGGTCATAGAGAGGATTAGCGGTATCCATGTGTTGCAGGTCAGCTGCATTTGCTTCAAGAAGTTCATAGTGTGAAGCATCTACTGCAGCGGCTAATTTCATCAATACTTCTGCGCGTTTGGCGTCAGTCATGGCGGATATGATGCGCGATGACTTCCGGACGGCTTTGAATATATCATTAAGATTGGTTTCCATTATTCAGATACTATGTAGAGGAAGTTGTATGATTTGACAACGATACCTGTCGGTCGCTTATTCAATGAAAAGATAGTCGTAATGGATCACTGGGCGACCTCCACGCTGACCGAGAGCCGCAACGGTCTCGTCGCTGTTGAGTGAGGCACGGCCGAAACCAATGATCTCGCCTTCGGCGGAAGTAAGTGTGATGATATCGCCTTCCTCCCATTCGCCCTCGATGCCGGTCACGCCGATCGGGAGCAGGCTTACCGCACGGTCGCTGCGTAGGGCGGAGGCCGCATTGTCATTGACACGAACTATTCCTTTGGCGAAACTGCCGCTGTGGGCAATCCAACGTTTGATATTGCTCAGCGGTTCCGGGCGTGGTTCGAATAGGGTGTGTGGTGTGGATTCCGGTTTGGTGATGAGATCCACGAGTACGTTCTGACGGTCGCCGCGTGCGATATAGACGCTGACGCCTTCTTCCGAAAGTTTGCGGGCAATGCCACATTTTGTTCCCATGCCTCCGCGTCCGAAACCGCTTTTGACAGCAACAACATTGGTGCTTACATCCTCGCCGGGTGATACGCACCGGATCAGTTTAGACTCTGGATCGGAAGGGTTGCCGTCATAGATACCATCGACATTCGAGAGGATAACGAGCATGTCGGCATCCATCATGGCTGCGATGAGTCCTGAAAGTTCATCATTATCGGTGAACATCAGTTCGGTCAGGCTCGCCGTATCGTTTTCGTTGACTATAGGTATGACTCCGTTTTCGAGCATGGTCTGCATGCAGGCCCGTTGGTTGAGGTAGGATGTACGGGACGAAAAATTCTCTTTCTGGGTCAGTACCTGTCCGACCACGTAGCCATATTCGCTGAAGAGAGTGTTGTATATATTTATCAGGCGGATCTGGCCTATTGATGAGAAGAGTTGTCGCTGTGCGACGGCATCAAGTTGGCGTGACGGCTGCAACGCACCGCGTCCACAGGCCACCGCACCGCTCGACACGAGGATGACCTCATGACCGAAAGCGCGGAGAGCCGCTATCTGATCCACAAGAGCCGACATATTAGTTACGTTCGGCTTGCCATCGGAGCGAGTGAGCACGTTGCTTCCCACTTTGACCACTATGCGTAAGGTTTTATTTTCCTGTGCCATTATTTGAGTGTGGTTTTTAAGATTTGACTGATGCTTTCAGACCGCGGATCACGGCAGAGGTGAAACCGGCGTGTTCCATCTCGTTGAGGCCGCGGATGGTGATACCCCCAGGGGTCGTGACTTTGTCGATCTCAGCCTCCGGATGTGCACCTTCGACCGACAGCAGCTCAATGGCTCCGCGTAAGGTCTGGAGCACCATTTTCTGAGCGGCGGATGCCTTGAATCCGAGCTCCACGCCCCCCTCGGAAGCCGCGCGGACATAGCGCATGGCGTATGCGATGCCGCATGATGCAAGCGCGGTTGCACCCGGAAGATGGGCCTCGTCGATAACCATAGTCTCGCCAAGATAGTCAAACAAGGCAGTAACATCGGCAGTGGTATCCGCGGATGCATTCACGGGTACGATAAAAGTCATTGACTGAGCGACGGACATGGCGGTGTTAGGCATGGCTATCAGAAGCTTGGCCTTGTCTCCGTTGTCCTTTCCGAGCCATGCTTCCATCTGCTTTCCAGTCACTCCGGCCACGATTACGACGACTGTCTGACATGAGTAATCGAGAGCTGTCTTGATTTCGTTGAGTACGCTTTCGACAATCCACGGTTTCACGGCCACAATAACGATGTCTGCATCCTTGACGCAAGCTTTATTGTCGTGCATGGTCTGTGCTCCCGCTTCCTCAAGTGGTTTTAATGGAGCGGCGGAGGGATTCGAGACGCTGATGACGTAATTACCGTTGCCATATTTCAGCAGGCCGGATGCCACTGCGCTACCCATTGCACCTGCTCCGATGATTGCTATTCTCATGATCGTATGAATTTCTTGATTCCTTTTTACTTAGGAATGACATTTGCATTTTCGGCAAAGATACGGAGATTTATGAAATAATCGTCAAATCATGGGTGATAATTTCCATGCAGTCATTGCGGCCAATCACATTTTGACGCGGACTTACGGTTCCATCGTTTTATTTATGGTGTTGATGAGAGTTTGGAAAGAAAAAAGGAGTGCCCGAACCGGACACTCCTTTTTAGGATTATTTCAGTCTGTTTCTATCAGGCTTTCTTTGCATTGCGACGAGCGTCGGTGAGGTAAGCCACAGGAGCTGCCACGTAGATTGTGGCGAGTGTACCGATGATCACACCGAAGATCATTGCGAATACGAATGAGCGGATAGCGTCACCACCGAGGATGAAGATACAGAGAAGTACGAGGAGGGTTGACGATGAAGTCATGATCGTACGTCCGAGTGTCGAGTTGATTGAAGAGTTGATGGTGGTGTAGAAATTCTGCTTGGGATAGAGACCTACGTTCTCACGTACACGGTCGAACACAACCACGGTATCGTTGATCTGATAACCGATCACTGTAAGGATAGCGGCGATGAACGACTGGTCGATTTCCATTGCGAAGGGGAATACGCCCCAGAAGAGCGAGTAGAAACCAACGATGGTGAATGCGGTGAACGCAACGGCTGCGAGTGCGCCGAGTGAGAAGGCGATGTTGCGGAAACGGAGAAGGATGTAGAAGAACATGGCGAGGAGCGCGAGAATGACGGCGATGTAGGCGTCGGTACGCATGTCGTTAGCCACGGTCGGACCAACCTTCTGTGATGACATGATACCGATGTTCTCGTTAGTGGTCGAGAAGTCCTCGATGCTCATGCCGTTGAGCTGGTTTTCGAGACCCTTGTAGAGGATCTGGGTAATTTCGTTGTCGATACCTTCTTCGTCAGATTCGATCTTGTAGTTGGTCGAGATACGGACTTTGGTGTCATCGTCGATGGTGATGACGCTGAGCTGTGCACCGTCAAAGAGGGGTGCGAGCTGTGCCTGAAGTTCGTGAGTCTTGACGGGATGATCGAACTGAACCACATAGTTGCGGCCACCGGAGAAGTCGATGCCTTGGTTAAGACCACGGACAAAGAACGAGATGATCACTACGACTACAACTGCACCGACGATGCCGAAGCTGACCTTGCGTGCGCCGAGGAAGTTGATGTGAGTGTTGGAGAACATCTTGGCCGAGAGGGGAGTGGTGAAGGTGAGGTGCTCGAAAGGTTTGGTCTTGGCACACATGATGTAGATGAGGCGTGTCAGATAAACCGCAGTGAAGAACGAGCAGATGATACCGATGATGAGGGTGGTGGCGAAGCCCTTGATGGGACCTGTACCGAAGAGGAGGAGGATCACACCGGTGATGATAGAGGTGAGGTTCGAGTCAAAGATGGCAGAGAATGCGTTGGAGTAACCGTCAGCGATAGCTGTGCGGATGCTCTTGCCTGCACGAAGTTCTTCCTTGGTGCGCTCGTAGATAAGCACGTTTGCGTCAACCGCCATACCGAGGGCAAGCACGATACCGGCGATACCTGAAAGGGTGAGGACTGCTTGGAACGAAGCGAGGATACCGAAGGTGAAGAAGATGTTGAAGACGAGTGCGATGTTGGCGATGAGGCCGGGGATGAAGCCGTAGAAGAGGCACATGAAGATCATGAGGAGCACGATGGCCACAACGAATGACCACATACCGTCCTTGATAGCCTGCTCGCCGAGTGACGGACCGATCACGGTGTCAGAGATGATATCGACCTTAGCAGCCATCTTACCGCTCTTGAGCACGTTGGCAAGGTCCTTCGCTTCATCTGTAGTGAAGTTACCTGTGATCTGCGAACGTCCGCCTTCGATTACTGAATTCACGTTAGGTGCGGAATAAACCTGATCATCAAGCACGATGGCCACCTGCTTGTTGAGGTTGGCTGCGGTGATGCGTGCCCACTGGCGTGCTGCATCGGGCTTCATGTTCATCGATACATAGTTACCACCCTGCATTGCGTCATAGTCGCTGGTAGCCGATGTGATGACGTCGCCGCTGAGGGCTGCCTTGCCGTTGGCTGTCTTGAGAGCTACGAGCTGGTAGATGTTGACATTGCGCTTACCGCGTACAGAGTCATCGATCTGAACGGTCTGGGGCTTGAATTCCCAAGCAAGCTTGATATTTGCGGGGATGATTCCCTTTGCGACGGGCGATGCAAGGATAGCGTTGATGGTGTCACGTGCGGTGTCGAGAGCCGATCCGACAGTGATGGTCGGGCCACCTACCTGAAGGAAGTAGTCGAAAAGACCCTTGCCGTTGTTGGTGCTGTCGTTGCGAAGAGCGTTGTCAAGGTTCTGGAGCATCGGAGCGATGTCGGCGAACTGTGCGGTCTCGTAAAATTCGAGGTTCGCGCTTGACTTGAGAAGCTCGCGCACACGATCATGCTCCTTCACACCGGGAAGTTCGAGGAGGATCTGACCGTCCTTTTCGAGTTCCTGAATGTTGGGGGCAACCACACCGAACTGGTCGATACGGGTACGGAGCACGTTGGTCGAACTGCTGACGCGGTCCTTCACTTCCTGACGGAGTGAATTCTTGATGGCATCAAGGTTGTCGCCGCGCTTAACCTGATCCTTGAACACGACTGAGAGGTCGCCCTGAGGATCGAGCTTGCGGTATTCGTTGCAGAACACATCGATGAAATCGTTGCTCTTGTTTGCGCGGGTGATTGAGTCAGCGTTTGCTACGGCGCGGTCGAAGTAGGGATTGCCCTCTGCGTTGGCCATAGAGCGAAGGATGTCAGGGACTGAAACCTGCAGGGTGACGTTCATACCCCCCTTGAGGTCAAGACCGAGGCCTACGCCGAGTTTCTGTACTTCATTAAAGGTATAGCCTAAATAAACCTTCTCGTTAGCGATGTTCTTGATGTAGTCGCTGTAGGCTTTACGTTTAGTTTCAGGGCTGTTGTTGTCCTTGGCTGCTTCGATGGCTGCATATTCCGAAGCTTTCTTCTCATAGTGGTTGGTTACCAAGGTGAAAGAAAGGTAGAACAAGCAGATAAGCACCATAAAGATGGCGATTACGCCTGCGACAACACTTCCCAAAGATCCTTTGCTTTGCATTGTGGTTAAGTGATGTATTAAAATTAGTTAGTAAATGATTTTGAGATTGGTTTTCATGGAGAATCGGGGATTGCCCCCCGATTTCAGCTTGCAAATATACGAATTTTCTTTTAATTAGAGGCATTTGTGTGAACTTTTTGGCTCATTTTTGACACTTTACGGTTTTGTGGCTCAGGATGTACGACTAAATAAGCTAAAAATGTTTAATGAATAGCATGGCGTATAGCGGAATTAGTTATTTTTGCATTTGTCATGCGCGCGTCACTTTTCCGGTGACGGAGTAGCCGAAATGAAAATACAGTAAATAGTTGAGAAATGAACGTATTACGTATGCAATGGCTGCTGCCGGTTATTCTCCTCATCACCGCCGGCTGCAACAGCGATATTTTTATAGGTGCTGACCAAGTTCCAACGGTATCCGATGTCACTCTTGAGCCGGGTGGCGTCAGAGAGATTAACTATCAGGGAGAGGATCTGTGGGAGATTGCGCTCCTTCTGCCGACATTCAGTCAGATGAACGATCCGGCTTATAATGACGGTAACCCATGGGAGCACGACAAGCCGTATGAGGGATATCCGACTTACGGAAGAGAAGATTTCAGTTACATTTGCCGATACAGCTATGATTCCGGTAGATGCGACACGGTCGTTATGAGATACGGCGGATGGCTGGAGGTTTTCACGGAAAATACTGAGCTTTGCAGAAGTGTGACTGTGGAAAATGCATTTGTGAAGCTTGGTCTTGAAATTAAGCCGGAGAGAAGGGTTGAGATTAAAAATATGTATAATCTGACGGACTCGGCGTTCAAGTGTGTCCTTAGTTTCGATTACAGATATAAGGAGGATGTGGTCAATGTGACGGGTGGATCTACAATGCTTACGGAGGCAGGTAAATATGTCGTGGCGGGGATTGAGTATGAGAAGGATATCTTTAGGATAGAAACCCATTCGAGGGATACGATTCCATTTGAGGCATTCAACTATGGGGATGATAAACTTCGGGTCGTACTCCCGGTTGCACCGTATTCTCAGATGTTCACTGATTTCAGGATTAATCCTGAGATGGTTCCCCTGTTCGATTCCGGTCAGTCGGAAGTTGAGGTTGAGATTCCGACTTATGAGTGGATAACGTATAATGAAGACCTTAGTTATGGCGCGTCAGGTCTGTACGGGACCATGATACCTTTCTCATGGCAGACTGTGGTCATGCCGGGGCTTGATTCTGCTATATCACCGGGACTTCGTGAAATAGGTTATAGTTTTGAGCATGAATATGGGTTTACACTGTCACCTCATGTCGGTGTCAGAGCCTATCTATATGTAGATAGGATTACCGACCGCGTCAGGGGGAAGCTGAAAGCGAGGAATGCGGTCTCAGCCAATGAATTCCTTATCCCGGTTGATGTGATTGTCAATCAACCATACTTCTATGGAATGGATTATGAGAGAATTGATCTTGAAGAATAAATCAATTAAAACCGGAAATTATATGAAAATCTGCAATGCCTGCTTTCGTGTGATGATAGCGGTGACTGTAATATTGGTGTCTGCGGTGATAGCTTCCGCAACCCAGCCAGCTGACTCGGCAAAGAGATATATCCATCATCTCGGTGCGGATTTGCGCGTGGCTTATATAGCTCCAGCACGCAGTGCCGTTGAGAATACTTATTTAAGTTCTTCCGCCCGTGATGTGAGTGCATCAGCTCACATAAAATATTCATTCACCTATCCTTCGGCAAGCCGTGAGGGACGCTTGTATCCGGGTGCTTATCAAGGCGTCGGGGTGGGTGGCACTACATTTTTCGATAATTCCCGCACCGGGATGCCCGTGAGTGCCTATCTCTTTCAGGGCGCACCGATAGTCAGGCTTGCGCCGAATCTGACGTTTGGCTACGAATGGAATTTCGGGGTAGCGGCCGGCTGGAAAAAATACAACGATGACCTGTATCCCCCGGTCAATCTGATAGTTGGATCGCCCGTCAACGCCTATATAAATCTTGGATTTCTCCTGACTTACAGGTTGGACCGCAACTGGAGTCTTACGGCGGGAATTGATCTCACTCACTATTCCAACGGCAATACGTCGCTCCCGAATCCGGGTGTCAACAGTATTGGAGGACGTGTCGGGGTGGCACGCACTTTTGATAGCGACCACGCCCTGCGTACGCTTGTCAACAATTCGTCGGCGGGATCATTCCGCCCACATATAAGTTATGATCTTGTAGCTTACGGAGCGGTGCGCAAAAAGGTGGTGAATCTCAACGGTTTTGCTGAGGTCGTTCCGGGTCATTTCGGTATTGCAGGTCTGAATTTCACACCTATGTATAACTTCAATCGTTTTTTGCGTGCGGGCGTGTCGCTCGACGTGCAGTATGACGAAAGTTCTGATTTAGCTAAACACTGGGTCGAAGGTTCGGTAGGAGATTACATAAAGTTTTATCGTCCGTCGTTTTTTGATCAGGTGTCGTGTGGTCTGTCGGCTCGCGGTGAACTTGTCATGCCGATCTTTTCGATCAATGCCGGAATGGGCTATAACATCATAGGCAACAACGATACCAAGAACTTTTATCAGGTTTTGGCTCTTAAAATTCATCTTGCCAAGAGTTTTTATGTCCATATCGGTTATCAACTCAACAGCTTCAAGAACCCCAACAACCTGATGATCGGCCTTGGCTACCGTTTCCATGACAAGAGGTGATTTGGTTTGAAGTATAGAGAGTAAAGTATAGAGTATAAAAGTATAGAGTATAAAAGTATAGAGTATAGATAATACCAAGGTCAGGATTTCTGGCGGTTTCCATGTTAATATCGAGTTGCATGAGCTTGAATATCATGCTTCAACGATTCGTGGAGTCCGTAGAACCCTGACCTTGGTATTATCTATACTCTATACTTTATACTCTATACTCTACTGCCATTCACATCAGGCATTCTCTTCAGGGTGGTCCTGACGCCAAGCTTCGTCCGGCTGACAGCCTGTACCGTCAAAGCAGTGGGTGCAGAGCTGGCATTTGGGGAGGCCGATGCTCTCGATAAGATGTTCGATCTTACTGAACTGTAGAGTGGAGAGTTCAAGACGTTTGGCTATTTCCTTGACCATGCGCTCGTATTCCGGAGTTCCGGTAGTGGCATAGAGGTCGAGTTTGGCTTTGTCATCACCTTCGAAATCGCGGATGATGCGTCGGGTGATCAGTTCGAGATCGCTTTTCGATGATGTGAAACCGATGAAAGGACAGCCATAAACAAGGGGCGGACAGGAGATACGGGCATGTACTTCCTTGACACCGCACTCGTAGAACATGCGGACATTGTCGCGGAGCTGTGTTCCTCGCACGATGGAATCGTCGCAGAACACCACACGTTTGCCATTGAGGATCGCACGGTTGGGGATGAGTTTCATCTTAGCCACAAGATCGCGTCGTGACTGATTGCCCGGAGTGAAGCTGCGGGGCCATGTCGGAGTGTATTTCAGGACGGCGCGGCGATAGGGGATACCCTTGCCTTCGGCATAGCCCAAAGCGTGGCCGACACCTGAATCAGGAATACCGCATACGCAGTCAGCTTCCGTCTGATCTTCCTCGCCCATCTTGCGTCCGGCTTCCTCGCGCATGTCCTCGACGTTGATTCCTTCGTAGTCGCTGGCCGGAAAGCCGTAATATACCCAAAGGAAGGAACAAATCTGTTTGCGAGGGCCGGGAGCCTGAAGCACTTCCATGCTGTCGGCGCGGAGACGTATGATCTCGCCCGGACCTACATCGCGGATAGTCGTGTAACCGAGGTTGGGGAATGCTGATGTCTCGCTGGCGGCAGCGTAGCCGTCCTCCTTCTTGCCGATAACGATGGGCGTGCGTCCCAGATAGTCGCGTGCGCAGATAATCCCGTCTTCTGTCAGTATGAGCATCGAGCAAGATCCCTTGATCTTCTTATAGACAAGATTGATGCCATCGATGAAATCCTTGCCCATGTTGATCAGCAGTGCCACCACTTCGGTCTGGTTGATGGTATTGGCCGAAAGCTCGCTGAGATGCATGCGTTCTTCAAGGAGTTCGGCGGCGATTTCGCGCAGATTGTTGATCTTTGCAACCGTGACCACCGCGTAGCGACCGAGATGGGAGTTGACGATGATTGGTTGGGGATCAGTGTCGCTGATCACTCCGAGTCCTTGATTGCCGACAAAGCGGTCAAGTTCATCCTCGAATTTGGAGCGGAAATAGTCGCGTTCAAGACTGTGGATAGTGCGGTTGAAACCATGTTCAGGGTCGAATGTAACCAAGCCCGCACGTTTGGTTCCGAGGTGAGAGTGGTAGTCTGTGCCATAGAAAAGGTCATTGACACAGGGTTTGGTCGAAATTGAGCCGAAGAAACCTCCCATAGTGGATTGTCCTTAATAATGTGCTTTGAAAAATGAAAGT
Organism: Duncaniella sp.; assembly: GCF_029056165.1. Taxonomy (NCBI): domain Bacteria; kingdom Pseudomonadati; phylum Bacteroidota; class Bacteroidia; order Bacteroidales; family Muribaculaceae; genus Duncaniella; species Duncaniella sp. The sequence goes on from NZ_JAIDBW010000034.1 coordinate 106,230, forward strand.
GCAAAGGTAAGAAAAAATTTCGAGCATGATTCCGGGCGGGGTGTAAAATGAGGGAATTTTTTTGAATTTTTCCGATGGATTTTCTCCGGGCTTTGTCTCTGATATGGGTCATAGAAATCAGCGACAGGCATGTCTGTATGGGCCGTCCGGGAGTATATGGGCTAATCACCGTGCCTGATGGTGCATGATGCTATATAATAATGTGGAACATATCGCTCGGCGGCGATGACCTGTGTGTCCGTGTTGACACAAGATCCATTATTGAAAAAACATGATAGGATGACGTAATGATGTGGTGTGCGGGACATCTTTATGGCCAAACGGACTCTAAATTTATGTTTTAGCGAGTTTTTGTTTTGATTTCTAAAACTTTTTGCCTACCTTTGCGCAGTTTTTTCAACCAATATTGTCGTGGGAAAATTTTCAGAATTCCGTCTCCCCTTGAAAAACATCCCGGAAGGTGTTCAGGAATTTGAATACCATCTCGGTAAGCAGTTTTTCGTGAACATGGAGAGTGCTGACATACATGATGCTGACCTAACCGTCAGACTGACAGTGACTCACAAGCATGATATCTATGATCTTGCTTTCCACGTCACCGGTACTGTCACACTCATCTGTGACCGTTGTCTCGATGATCTCATCCAGCCGATCGACGCTACTTACGATATAGCGGTCAAGTATGGCGATGACTATTCAGAGACTGATGAACTTCTCATCATCCCTGAGAGCGATAACTGGCTCAACGTATCGTACATGATATTTGATACGGCTTCGCTCGCAATACCTGTCAAGCATGTCCATCCGTTGGGCAAGTGCAACCGTGCGATGAGCGCGCTTCTGCGCAAGCACCGCGCCACTAAGGTGGATGATGAGGATGCTGAGCTGACCGATCAGCTCATGGACGAGATGGATTCGATGGATTCCGCCCCCGATGCGGCCGATGAGCGTCCTACCGACTCACGTTGGGATGCTTTGAAGAAACTCTCGCCCGACGAGTCCGGCTCTGAAGCTTGATTTACGGCTCTCCGCCGAGCGACATGAATTTTGATAATAAAAGAAGAAATATATACATATCTGTTTTCACATTTCATCTGCAAAACAAAAAATAATAATAGATCATGGCACATCCTAAACGCAAGCAATCAAAGACCCGTACAGCAAAGCGTCGTACTCACGATAAGGCTGTAGTCCCCACTCTCGCCCTCTGCCCCAACTGCGGTTCATGGCATCTTTATCACACAGTATGCGGTGAATGCGGTTACTATCGCGGACGCATCGCTATTGAAAAGACAGCAGCAGTCTAAGGACGCTAAAGCCGGCTTTTAAATCTCGCGCGGCTCTGGCAGACTTGCGGGATGAATTTATTTATCAGGAATGTTCATCCACGGCGGTCCTGTCAGGGTCGCGCGTGGATTTGAATATTCTCTCATTTTTAAAGAAATTTTGCTATGCTTCACGCACGAATTTCAGGATTGGCTTCCTATGCGCCTGACGACATCCTCGACAACGAAATGCTCTCGAAGATGGTCGATACCAACGACGAGTGGATCACCACCCGCGTAGGCATCAAGGAACGCCGTATCCTCCGCGAACCCGGCAAGGGTTCGTCATATCTTGGCATCAAGGCCGTCGAGAAACTGCTCGAACGTACCGGTACCAAGCCTGAGGAAGTGGATCTTCTCATCTGCGCAACCTCCAACCCCGACTACCGTTTCCCTTCGACCGGTTCGGTCATAGCTCATCAGCTTGGCCTCAAGAATGCATACGCCTATGACATTCAGGCTGCCTGTGCCGGTTTCCTCGTTGCTCTTGAGGACGGTTCGGCCTATGTCCGTTCAGGTCTCCGCAAGAAAGTGGTTGTTGTTGCCGCCGAGAAGATGTCGTCGATGACCAACTATCAGGACCGCGCCACTTGTCCGCTGTTCGGTGACGGTGCAGGAGCAATGCTTCTCGAACCCACCGAGGAGAATGTCGGTGTGATGGACGGTGTGTTCCATGTCGATGGCGAAGGTCTCGAACATCTCTGGATGCCCGCAGGCGGTTCAGTGCTCCCCGCATCTCACGAGACAGTGGATGCACAGCAGCACTACGTGATTCAGGACGGCCGCAACGTCTATAAGAACGCTGTCACCGATATGCTTGAATCATCGCTTGAGGTTATGAAGCGCAATGATCTCACTGTCGATAATATTGACTGGTTCGTTTCGCATCAGGCCAATCTCCGCATCATCGAAGCCGTCGGTTCACGCCTCGGAATAGATGAAAAGAAGGTACTTGTCAATATCGAAAAGTACGGCAATACGTCGGCCGCTTCGATCCCCCTCTGTCTTGACGAATATCAGGATCGTCTGAAAAAGGGTGACCGTCTTATCCTCACTGCATTCGGTGCAGGCTTCACTTGGGGAGCGATGTATATCATCTGGGATCTCTGATTTTCTGTCGTCCTGACAATTAAATTTAACGGAAATAGCATCTTTTTGGGTGCTATTTTTGTTTATATATAAGTACAGAAATTATAATCATCAAAATATACGAAAATCAGCGATATGGAACATAAAGCAGGATTTGTCAATATTGTCGGTAATCCGAATGTCGGAAAATCGACGCTTATGAATGACCTCGTAGGCGAACGCATCAGTATCATAACCTCAAAGGCACAGACCACGCGCCACCGCATAACCGGTATAGTCAACACTCCGGATTACCAGATAGTGTTCTCCGACACTCCGGGAGTCCTTCAGCCGAAGTATAAACTTCAGGAAAGCATGCTTAATTTCAGCGAGGGTGCTCTCGTTGATGCCGATGTGCTTCTCTATGTGACCGATGTGGTGGAAGATCCGTCGAAGAATGCCGATTTCCTTGCCAAAGTGGCCAAGGAGAAGATACCTGTACTGCTCGTGATCAACAAGATTGATCTCGTGAAGGTGCAGATCGAACTCGAAGAGCTTACGGACCGCTGGCAGAAACTCCTGCCGAATGCGGAGATCTTCCCGATTTCAGCCAAGGAAGGATTCAATGTCGATAACCTGCTCAAACGTATCGTGGAGCTTATCCCTGTTTCCGCACCATATTTCGGAAAGGATGCCTTGACTGACAAGCCTGCCCGATTCTTCGTCACCGAGATTATCCGTGAGAAGATCCTGACCATCTATGACAAGGAGATACCTTACTCCGTGGAGGTGGTTGTGGAGAAATTCGAGGAAAAGGAGAAGTCTATCCACATCATGGCCGTGATCTATGTCGAGCGTGATTCGCAGAAAGGTATCATCATCGGCCATCAGGGCAGTAAGATCAAGAAAGTCGGTATGGAAGCCCGTAAGGATATCGAGAAGTTCTTTGACAAGAGCGTATTCCTTGAACTCTTTGTCAAGGTCGAGCCTAACTGGCGTAACCGTGAGAACAAGCTCCGTTCATTCGGCTATCTCGAATAAGCCTCAACAACAGCCCATAGTTTAACAGTCCGCGTCATCTTATCGGCGCGGATATCCTTTAGAAATATTACTGTTTGACAGACAGCAATGCCCGTAAGGAGCATTGCTGTCGCTTTTTTCTACTATTCAGCTTACAGTAGTAGGAAAATTTGACCGGATTGATGATTCCGGAATTCTTTATTGGGGAAATTAACACGATTATTTTGTTTGTCATTCTCAAATAGAGTAATTTTGTAGATATTAACCTTGATATACCAAATATCCGAATACCAAAACTCACATCTGAATATGGTAAGTGAATCCAAAAGAGAGAAGATAATCGCGCTTATCAAACGCGAGGTCGTACCTGCCATCGGCTGTACTGAACCCGTTGCAGTGGCTCTCTGTGTGGCTAAGGCCACAGAATTGTTAGGCTCAGTTCCCGCGCGCATCGAATGTGCGCTTAGTGGCAATATGCTTAAAAACGCTATGGGAGTCGGTATCCCCGGCACAGGGATGATCGGACTCCCGATTGCGATGGCTCTCGGTGCGCTTGTCGGAAAATCTGCTTATGGTCTTGAAGTGCTCAAGGATGTAACTCCGGAAGCCGTTGAGCGTGGGGTAAATTATATTTCGGAAGGACGTGTGGCCATCTCGCACGATGAAGCCGCTCCCTCGAAACTGCATGTGGATGTGAGGGTCGCTGACGATGACGGGCATACGTCGCGTGCAGTAATTTCGTGTGAGCACACTCATTTCATTCTTCTTCAGAAGGACGGAGAAGTGGTTCTCAAGGAAGAATCGGCAGGTGATGCGGCGGAAAATGAGGATGATATAGCTCTTGATCTCGCCACTGTCTATGAATTTGCTACAGAGACACCGCTGGATGAGATTTCCTTTATCCTTGAGGCCAAGGAACTCAACATGGCTGCTGCGGAGACAGCTCTTTCGGGTGACTACGGCCATTCGCTTGGTTCCACCATCCGTAAATATGGTCTGAAATATTACGGCGATACCCCTGTCGAACACATGATTTCCTATACTTCGGCCGCCTGCGATGCCCGCATGAGCGGTGCGCCTGTCGCTGTCATGTCCAATTCGGGTAGTGGCAATCAGGGTATCACGGCAACAATGCCTGTGGTAAGTTTCGCCGCTGACATGGAGGCCACCGAGGAGCAGACCATACGTGCTCTGATTCTCAGTCATCTCACGAGCATTTACATCAAGCAGAGTCTCGGTCGCCTCTCGGCTCTTTGCGGCTGTGTCGTTGCTTCGACCGGTGCGTCGGCTGCTATTGTCTATCTCATGGGCGGTGGCTATAATGAGGTCTGTGCGGCGGTGAAAAATATGGTCGCTAACCTCACCGGCATGATCTGTGACGGAGCGAAGCCCTCATGCTCGTTGAAGATTTCATCTGGCGTATCGACGGCCATGATGTCGGCCATGCTTGCTATGAACGGCAAATGCGTGACCTCCACCGAGGGCATTATAAGCGATGATGTGGATGCTACCATACACAATCTTACCTCCATAGGCCGCGAAGCAATGAACGAGACAGATCGCCTTGTGCTCCGAATCATGACCTCCAAATGATCGGGTAAGGAATTATTGAAAATAACATTACACTGTGAGTGCGTGTCAGTCGTCATGATGGCTGACACGCACTCACATACTATATGGTTTGAAGTCAGGTTTAGAAAATGACTTGCAGACGGGCTTCGATGGTGTTGACGTGGCGTTTTGGCAGAAGGTTCTCCACATCGCGGTCATGGACATTGGTGTAGGAGTAGCGCAGACGGGCAAGCATCCATGAATTGATATAGTAGTTGAGAGTACAGTTGATGTCATTCATTATACCTGCGCGGATACCTGCCTTCTTGTCGGAAGCGTCGGTATAGTTGTAGCCGAGCACAAGTTCAAGAGATCCTTTAGCCGGGGTTGCTACGCCTGCATCTGCATGGGAGTAGTTGTAGCGTGAACCGATCAGGAGGGTGCGCACGATACCGTATGCTCCATGTGCCTGATAATTTCTGAAGCCATCCTTGCGGCTTACGTTCATGTAATAGTATTGAGCCTCCAAAGCCCAGTTTCCTTTGATGATAAGGAGTTCGGGTGTCATTTTGAAGAGTCCTCTAGCATTGTCGATATTTGCTTCAAGGAGAGTGACTTTTGATACTCTGGAGGGAAAATTGGCGGAATAATCGAAACCTGTATGGTCATCCGCCGTCGGAGTCGAATAATTGAATGAAGATCCGATCTGGAACACGTCTCCGTCGCTGTGGCGCGGACGCCATACGAGACGTGTCTCCGCGCCCCATGCCTGTTTGCCCATTTCCGAAGCGTTCTGTGTCATGACTCCCTGCTCGGCGAAGATTGATGTACCCGCAAAATACTGGTCCTTATCATAGACCCACATGGCGGCCAGAAGGCGGGGATTGGCATAGAAGAATTCATTTGACGTCGGCTCTTCGTATGTCTGTTTCATTGATGAGCTGGTCTCTGAGTTCAGACCCCACTGTGGGACGAAATAACCTACGCGGACGAGATTGGCAGGATTGAAATCATATTCGAAATAGGTGTCTTTAAGACCTACCTTACCGTATGAGAAACCGACATCTATTTTTGCTTTCCATTTTCCGTAGGTGGCTTTCGCTCCAAGACGAACGTCGGGGATAGCCACACCGTTGACGAATTTCGTATCATTCTCATCAGTGACATTACCGTTGCCACCGAGATAGACTGCTCCATCCATAAGGATTCGGCCGGTGGGAGAGAATGAGAGCTTGGGCTGTGAGCCGGAATCTTCAGCAAAGACGGGAAGAATGCACATTGAAGCAGCAGCGAGTGATGTGAGTATATATTTCATAGCGGTGAAATTTTTCAGTAGTGATTAAATAAAGTAAGAAGACTGATGTCCCTGTAAAACAGGGAGAGGAGCTTGGTGAGTGAAGCGTGAGGATAAAGGAGTGATTGGGAGAGAGGAGATGAGCTATGAATATAATGTGTGTTCTTGTTGTCCGACATTCGGACTTTGAGTGTGTGAAACGTATTTTCAGTCAGTGGTTGTAGGGGTCGGTACGGGAGTTCCTTTGGCCACCTTGCCGGCCTTTTTGAGTTCCTTGAATTCTTTTTTCGCTTTTTCAAGTTGCTTCTGGAAAGCGGGATCGGCATGCAGACGGGCCACTGTCACAGCTCCCGTGATGCGTCCTGCATCGACATCGCTCTGGAAATGGTAACCGCAGATGACACGGCTTTCGCCCATTTCATAACCGCGCTTCAGGATTTCATTCTGTCGTTCAGGATTGATTTCTGCAAGAACAAGTGCGGTTGCCCAGCCGATTGAAGTGTGTCCTGAGGGATATGAACCGTTGGTCGAGAGTTCTTCCTGCTGTTCGGGATTACACGTGTCCTCGTTGTAGAAGGAGAAGGGACGCTGGCGGTTGTAATAATTCTTAGCCTCACGGGTGCCGAGATCTCCGGCATCTTCACGCATTCCAATCACGAGTTTAAGGATCTCAGGTGCGGTCGCCTCATCGATTTCTACGCCGAAAGCTTCTGAGAAAGCTTCGGGTACACCGTTGCCCTCGACGCGGGCGTCACTTACAGCCTGATCACCTCTGGGGGTGTCACGCATGGTCTTGCCCCAAGTGTAGCGAGCCTGATCGTTGAGGAATGTGATTGATGCACCGTCCGGTGGAGGTGGCAGGAGCAGATAGCTGTTGGGGGCATCACCTTCCTGAAGGAAGAACACGTCGGGATTCGTGCGGTGATCCTTGATTGTCTTCGCTGTGGTCTCGGTTTGACCAAATGCGAACGCGCTTGTCACGGTCATTAACAGAGCGCAGGCGGTGGCGCGGAGTGCTGAAATGTGTGTCGTCTCCATAAGTGTGTGTAGTTTGTAGATTAGATGAAATAAGTAAGAAGATTTCTGAATCGGGAGCGTCGCTCCGCATGAAATGGTGTGGAGTGGTGACCGATATATCAAAGAAACATAGCCCGGTTAATAATAGTTGCGGAATTTTATATGTTGTTAGACATATCCACCGGGATTTAACAAATCTCTTTAACAATAGTAAAATCGTCGATAAAATCAGGTTGACTGGCTGAAGAAAAAACTCCGTGAAGGATCGCGGTGATGCGAATCCTTCACGGAGTCTGTTATTTGGAATCCGTCGGGGTGGATTAGATCCAGCGGACGAATGCGAAGTCCTGACGGTGGGGGAGTGCAGGATTCGAGGGATAGAGACGGTAGCTGTAGCGGAACACGCCCGGATCACGGAACTTGTCCTCAAGCTGGAATGTAACGATGTTGCCATCCTTTGCAGTCACCTTGAAGGGAACAGAGCCGAGACGTGCTTCCTGATTGTCATGGAGCTTGTCACAGACAAGTTCGAGAGCGAGATCATCGGCAAGGCCGTTGGCATCGATCTTGACGGTGGTGACGAACTTGTCACCGCTGTTGCCCTGCTGGCTTACATCGCGGTCGGTTGTCACGTCGAGCACCTTGATACCATCCCAAGCGGCTGCCACTTTCTCCTTCCAAGCGGCGATCTCTTTGGCAAGCTTGTAGTCATCGGCAGAGAGCTTGTTGAAACGCTTGGCTTCGGGTTCATAGAAACGCTCGATATAGTCTTCGATCATGCGCTGCATGGTGTATTGGGGTGCGATATGACCGATAGAACGCTTGATGTACTGAATCCATTCAGGAGAGTAGCCCTTCGAGTTCTTGGCGAAGTAGAGGGGGATGATCTCGTTTTCAAGCATAGAGTAGATGGTAGCTGCGTCGAGCTTGTCCTGCTGGCTCTGATCGGTGAACGTACGCTTGTCGGTGAGAGCCCAGCCGGCCTTTTCATCGAGCTTGTAGCCTTCGTACCACCATCCGTCGAGCACTGAGAAGTTGAGCACACCGTTCATCTCGGCCTTTTCGCCTGATGTACCGGATGCTTCGAGAGGACGGGTCGGGGTGTTGAGCCAGATATCCACACCGGTCACGAGACGCTTGGCCACGATCATGTTGTAGTCCTCAAGGAAGATGATCTTGCCTTGGAACTGGGGCATGCGTGAGATCTCCATGATGCGCTTGATGAGGCCCTGACCTGCGCCGTCGGCGGGGTGTGCCTTACCGGAGAAGATGAACTGCACGGGGAACTGCTCGTTGTTGACGATGCGAGCGAGACGCTCAAGGTCAGTGAAGAGAAGGTGTGCGCGCTTGTATGTTGCGAAACGGCGTGCGAAGCCGATGATGAGAGCGTTGGGGTTGATGCGCTCAAGGATCTTGATCACAGCAGAGGGATCGCCCTGATTTGCAAGCCACTTGGCCTTGAAATCACGCTTCACGAAGTTGATGAACTTATTCTTCATCGTGGTGCGCATGTTCCAGATCTCCTCATCCTTCACTTTGAAGATGCCTTCCCAAGCCTTGGGATCGCTCTGGTGGCTGAACACCTGTTCGCCGAGTTTCTCGGTGTAGAATGCCTTCCATTCGCTTGCGGCCCAAGTGGGCATGTGGACACCGTTGGTGACGTAGCCTACGTGGCTTTCTTCCCAAGAGTATCCCTTCCAAACGCCGGCAAACATTTTCTTGGACACTTCGCCGTGGAGCCAGCTCACACCGTTGGCTTCCTGACAGGTGTTGAGTGCGAACACGCTCATCGAGAAGCGGTCCTGACTGTCGGGGTTCTCGCGGCCCATGTTCATGAGATCCTGCCAAGAGATGCCCAGACGAGCGGGGAATTCATTGAGGTACTTGTAAGCAAGACCTTCGTCGAAGTAGTCGTGACCTGCGGGGACAGGAGTGTGGACGGTATAAAGGCTTGACGAACGTACGAGTTCGAGAGCGGTATTGAAGTCGAGACCTTTCTCAACATAGTCAACGAGACGCTGGAGGTTGAGGAGGGCTGCATGGCCTTCGTTTGCGTGGTAGATGGTGTTGTGGATGCCGAGTTTCTTGAGGGCGAGCACACCACCGATACCGAGGAGGTATTCCTGCTTGATACGGTTTTCCCAGTCACCGCCGTAGAGCTGGTGAGTGATCGAACGATCCCACTCGCTGTTCATGTCGAAGTCGGTGTCGAGAAGATAGAGCTTCATGCGGCCTACGTTCACACGCCAGATGTGGCTGTAGATGATGCGGCCGGGGAAGGGCACTTCAAGGATCATGGGATGGCCGTTGACATCGGTTACCTGCTCGATGGGGAGCTGATTGAAGTTCTGCGGTTCGTAGTTGGCAATCTGCTGGCCATCGACGCTGAGTGATTGGGTGAAGTAACCATAGCGGTAGAGGAAACCGATAGCTGTCATATCGACGCGGCTGTCGGAAGCTTCCTTGATATAGTCACCTGCGAGTACACCGAGACCACCGGAGTAAATCTTGAGGCAGTTGCAGAGACCATATTCCATAGAGAAGTAGGAAACGGAAGGAATGTCGGTGCGCATGGGCTTTGCCATGTACTCATTGAACATGGCGAAGACGCTCTGGATGCGTTCCATCATTTCCTCGTCCCTCATCACTTCTTCGAGACGCTCGTTGGAGAGCTGCTGGAGGAGCATTACGGGGTTTTCACCGGTTGCGCGCCAGAGATCGGGATCAAGGTCACGGAAGAGGTTCTTTGCTGCACTGTTCCACACCCACCACAGGTTGCGTGAGAGTGTTTCGAGGGGTTTCAATGCCTCTGGGAGCACTGATTTTACAGTTAGGTCGCGCCACACGGGGGCATTAGTTTTGCTTACGGGCAGTTTCATATTCTTTAAAAGTTATGTTTTCTTGATTGCCGATGGAATGACGCTGTTTTTTCTGATCGGCCATTTCATCGGATTGATGATATAAGTGTGTTAAAGTATTATTGAAAATCCGTTTGGAATTATATAAGTGGTGCGGACGCCGGAAAGATCATGGTTGGCTTTCCGGCATTCCGTTCATGGTCGGGTCAGATATTCTTGGACTGCTCCATGCGCTTGGTTGCTTTCTCCAGAGCGAGGTGATATGCTTCATCATAATACCTCATGAATTTTGCCCAAGCTGCTTCTGAGGCGGTCTGCATGGCTGCTTTATGGATCTTTTTGATATCCTTCTCGCTGGCGCAGGTCAGATATTGGATCGAATGAGCGATATTTTCGACAACATTGCTGTAGTTTGAATCGCCACGGCCGATGACATTCACGCCGCATTCGTCAAAGTAATTTTCCGAAGTCTTGAGTGCCCACTGGCCGAAACCGGATAGTGAGGTCGTGACTGTCGGGACACCGAAGGCAACGCTTTCAAGAGGAGTGTAGCCCCACGGCTCATAGTAGGAGGGGAACACTGTGGCGTCAGCTCCCGGCAGGAGATCATAGTAGGAGAGATTGAACACTCCGTCAGTCCCGTTGAGATAACAGGGGACATAAATTACAGTGACTCTGCCGTCGGGGTTGGCGAAGCCGAGCTGATGGATGCGGCAGTTGACGGCATCTGAGTCCGGATTGTTGAGCCAATGGGTGAGGACCGGATCGGCAAGAGGTGACTCATCATTGACAAACGGAGTATCGTTCATGGTGCTCATGCGCGCTTTCAGATCCTCGCGGGCCTCCTTTGACCATGCGGGAACCATCACGAAAGCAACTACATTACGGCAGGTGTCCAAGTGACGGAGACGGTCACACACGTCAAGGAAGACATCAAGTCCCTTGTTGCGGTATTCGCAGCGTCCGCTGGAGATGACGATGAAAGTGTTGTCGTCCATGCGCTTGCCGGTGAGGGCTGAAGCTGCGGTTAGCATCCGGTCACGGGCCTGACGGCGTGCTGCAGGAAGTTTGGCAGCTGAGGGTACGAAATTCTTTTCAAAACCATTGGGGGTCACCACGTCGGGCCGACGCTCAAGCAACTGTTCACACTCTGTGGCAGTGATGTCACTCACGGTAGTAAAGACATCGGCTGCGTGTGCGGCCTGCTTTTCAAGCGAGTGCTTGGCTTCCATGTTGAGTTCGCGGGCCATCTGGTCACCGTTATAGCCCTTCATATAGTCATAGAGGGGCTTGTTGTTGCCGCAGATGCTGCGGCCTATGCTGGTTGCATGAGTGGTGAATACGGTGGCAACCTGCGGAAGCTTCCACTTCACGTAAAGGAGTCCCATTCCGGTGGTCCATTCATCGAAATGAGCGATGATGCGTGTCGGGTTCTTACGGGAAATGCGTCCGGTGGGAGTAAGGTTTGCACCGTAGCCGCTTGCAATGATTGATTCGATTACGATGCCGGATGCGTGGGCGAAGGCACAACCTTCGTCATAATCACCGTAGGCATGCAGTGAATCAACACCGAAACGATTCCACATTTCGCCATAGAATTCATCCTTGACGGCATACATTCCGTCGAATTTAACAAGGACGGCTATGGGACGGCCGGGAACTTCCCAGCGACCGACTCTGACGGCAACTCCGTCAGGGAGTTTGGCTGAAGAAGCCCATTCGGAGAGACCGTCAACCTTGCATTCGGTGAACCAAGGTGAGGGGCTATCAGAGGTCCAGACATCTGGACCAATAAAAATTACTTTATCCGGATAAAGTTTCTGGAGTGTCTTGGCCTTAGTGGACAGGACGGTGTAGATGCCACCAATCTTATTACAGACCTCCCAGCTTACCTCAAACAAGAGGTTGACCTGAGGTACTGCAGTTGTTGTGTCCATCATTCTTCTTAGATATTTACGTTTTCGAGGCGCAAAGTTACGCATTTTTTTGTAAATATCAGCAAGATAGATGTAAAATGACTTTAAAAACGGCCTTAGGAATGCCTCAGACGGCGATGGCAGGCTCTTAAAACATCTTAATATTCCTACAATATCCCTTACGTGAGGCCATCTTTTGGCGTTTCGGGCGATTATACTTATCTTTGCAGAAGAATTTTTAACAATTATCGGTAATTTATGAATTTTTAACAATAAACCAACCATGAAAAAATCAGTTATCGCATTAATGCTGGTTTGTGCGCTTGGAGGCGGAGGCTTTGCCAACACCGTGTCAGCACAGTCACAATCGGCCAAGCAGAAGGCCGAGGAGCGTTCGAAAGCCGAAGCTCAGGCTTGGAACGAACTTTATCCGGAAATCGAGAAGGCCATTCAGGCTCCCACTTTCCGCGACAAGGATTATCCTATCTTCAAATTCGGTAAGAAATCCAACACTGAGGGCTATCTCTACACCGAACTTATCAACAGTGTGATTGACCGCTGTTCGCGTGAAGGTGGTGGCCGTGTAGTCATTCCTGCCGGAACTTGGCTCACAGGACCGATCACTCTGAAGAGCAATGTCAACCTCCATCTTGAGGAGGGTGCCACACTCCTTTTCACTCCCGATCTGAAAGAATATCCGATCGTGCGTACCCGTTGGGAAGGCGTCGATTGCTACAACTATCAGCCGATGGTCTATGCATATCAGCAGGAGAACATCGCTATCACCGGCAAGGGTACTCTCGACGGTGGCGGTGAGTTCGGAAACTGGTGGCGCATGTGTGGTGCGAAGCATTTCGGATGGGAAGAGGGCATCGTGTCACAGCGCATAGGCCGTCCGATCCTCCTCGAATGGAACGAGAAGGGTGTCCCTGTGGAGCAGCGTCGTCTTGGCGACGGCTACGGAATGCGTGTCCAGCTCGTCAATCCGATGATGTGTAAGAATGTGCTGATCGAGGGCGTGACCATGCTCCGTTCACCTTTCTGGGTCATACATCCCGCGCTTTGCGACAATGTGACCGTCCGCAACGTCCATGTTCAGAACGAAGGTCCTAACGGTGACGGATGTGATCCCGACGCATGCAAGAATGTGCTGATCGAGGGTTGCTATTTCGACACCGGTGATGACTGCATCGCCATCAAGAGCGGACGTAACCGCGACGGACGTGACGGACGTCCCTCTGAGAATATCATCGTGCGCAACTGCCAGATGAAGAACGGTCACGGTGGTGTGGTTGTCGGCAGTGAGATTTCCGGTGGCTACCGTAACCTCTTCGTGGAGAACTGCAAGATGGACTCACCCCTGCTTGACCGCGTGATCCGTATCAAGACCAACAATTGCCGTGGCGGTATCATCGAGAATATCTATGTCCGCAACGTTGAGGTGGGTCAGTGCAAGGAAGCCGTTCTGAAGATCAATCTTATCTATGATCCCAAGGAGGTGTGCAACCGTGCGTATGCACCTATTGTCCGCAATGTCTATCTTGACAACGTGAACTGCAAGAAGAGCCAGTATGGTGTCTATATTGATGCTTATGATGACCGCTGCAATGTCAACAACGTAGAGGTGCGCAACTCAAGCTTCGACGGTGTGCAGAAGGGTGCGTTCCTCCTCAACGGTCAGGCTTCCGACGTGCGTTTCACCAATCTCAAGATCAACGGCAACGCCATGTGATCTATACGGGAGACCGTGTCGGAATAATTGATATGTGGGTCCTGCAACCGGTTGAATCCGGACAAGATCCCTTGGAAAAACGAAAAAAATGGCGCATGAAATCTACGGGATTTCATGCGCCATTTTTGCGTTTACGAATATCATTTAAGAGGATATGCTCCGTTCATTTAAGGATATATACCCCGAAGGTCTTGGCGGGGAGGGTGACGCTTACTTCCGAAGCTTTGTCAGGAACGGCGATGAGTGTTTCAACCGGAGCGATGCGCGAGGGATTGTCGAGCGTATTGTCCGCGTCCGGGTCATCGGCGGAGAGTGTGATGGCACGGCATTCCGTCAGATACTGATTCCGTTTCAGCCCTTTGAATGTAAGCGTGAGTTCACGTGGGGAATCTGAGGTGTTGACAGCTTTCACGATATATTGGCCGTCGTTTTCATCAATGACAGCCGAAGCAAAAAGTCCGTCCTGACCTTCCGCACCGGTGACGGGCCGGCCGTCGAGTGTGAGCGGGAGGACACGTGTGCCCTTGTTGACGGAGTAGAGTTGCTGCACGTAGTAGCTCGCTGTGGGGATTGAGTTGAGATTGTCGAACCAGATCATGTCGGGTCGCCATTGCCATCCCTCAACGTGGGCAAAAAGTGGTGCGTAGGTGGCCATGTGGACGATGTCGGCGTTACGTTCCAGACCTGTCATGAAGGCTGCTTCTATGAGGGCGGCATTGAAATGGTTGTACTTTTTTCCCTTGCCGTGGCAGGCATACTCTCCGGCAAAGACTTTCGGACCTTTGCGGTCATAGTTGTCATAGCGGTCGGCCTGAGTGAGGAAGAAAGTTTCAGGTGCGTAGTAGTGTTCATCGACCAGATCGGCATTGAGACGCTTCATTTCCGGCCATAGGTAATCGAATTTGTCGCCTGACGCGCTCGGTCCGGAAGAGCCTACGATGTTGATGTCGGGGTAGCGCGAGCGGATGGCGTCGATGAAGGGGGCAAGGTGCTCAGGGTATTCCGGACCCCACTGTTCGTTGCCGATGGCTATGAATTTCAGTCCGAATGGTTCGGGATGCCCCATGTCGGCGCGCAGTTTTCCCCACCGGCTGTCGGCAGGGCCATTGGCGAATTCGATGAGGTCAAGTGCATCGTCGATATATGGCTGTAGGCTATCGACAGGGACATGCGCAGCCATATCTTTGTTCTGAAACTGACATGCGAGCCCGACACTCAACACCGGCAGGGGTTCCGCCCCGATTTCTTCGGCAAGCAGGAAGTATTCGTAGAATCCCAGTCCATAGCTTTGGTAATAATCCGGGAAGTGGCGGTGACGGAATGTGTAGTGCCAGCGGTTTTCGTTAAGCGGACGGTTTTCGACCGGCCCGACACTGTTTTTCCACTGATAGCGGGTGTCGAGATCCGTTCCTTCGACGATGCATCCGCCGGGGAAGCGGAACACTCCGGGATGGATATCGGCAAGTTTCTGCGCGAGATCACGTCGAAGGCCGTTTTCATGGCCTTTCCATGTGTCGGTGGGGAAAAGCGATATATGTTCGAGGTCGCAGCCGCCGTCTGATTCGAGGAATATGCGCAGCCGGCCTTTGCTGACAGTGGCTTCCGGGGTAAGGGTTACGGTGTAACGCTCCCAGTCAGCCGATTTTATGCTTATGGATGCCGAAGCCATCACCTGTGTCTCGCCCATCGAGGCGGGATCGGTCAGCTCGACGCGGATTTTGGATGGGCGGTCGCTGACGGCGCGCGCCCACACGCTGAAACGGTAGCTCTCACCTTTGGTGAAGGCCACACCGAAGAAGCCCTCGTTGGTGAGACCGGTGAATTTGTGCGGATGGCCTGATGGCAGGAGACGGACGTAGTGTGGATTACGCTCAAAAGGGCCTCCTTCGTCACGGACACTGACTTTGCCGAAGCTTTCCCAGCCCATGAGTGACTGAGGAAATTCAAAGGAGCGGTTTTTGATCATTTCGGCATATAGGCCACCGTCAGCAGCATAATTTATGTCCTCGAAGAAGAGGCCATACATGGTTGGCTGTATTTCCGCTCCGGGTTTGTCGGCACGGATGATGAGCTGATCATTGGCCGCTACGCCCTGCGAACAGATCAGCAGGAGTGAAAAGACTGTTGATTTTATATTCATAAGCAGATGGCATTAGATTTATGCAAAGGTATGAATAAAGTTTAAGAGTTTAAAAGTTTAGAGTTTAGATAATACTTCCGATAATCTCATTCTTTAAACTCTTAAACTTTTAAACTCCTTAGACCCCAAAATATAGCCGCCCGGCTGCATCCTTGCGTAAAGGTCAGCCGGGCGGCATTCAGATTGAAATAAAGGGGCAGGGTTGGTTGGAGGCGTTTTAGTTTAGGAGTTTAAGGGTTTAATAAGTTTAGACATACAATCGCCCGAAGTATTTTCTAAACTTTAAACCCTAAACTCTAACCTCACTTAACCACCGTAGCGGTGTAGGGGAGCGAGCTGAGGTTGAGAGTGATGGTTACTTCACCGGTTTCAGGAACAGGGATATTGTCTGCGCCGGGGGTGAGATCGTCGAGTGAACCGCCGAGGTTGATGTCCCAACCGTTGTTTGCGCGGAACTTGAACGTACCTTCTTTAAGCGTGGTCTTGACTGTCCAAGTAAGGAAGTCGGCCGAAGGAGTCATGACAGTCTCGTTGTCCCATCCGCCGGGAGTACCGTCACCGATGATGCCGATGGTGTTGATTGCAGTAGCTGTATAGGTCAGGCCTACGATGTCGGCTGTACACCAGTAAAGACCGTTGCCGAGAGCTTCGTCGTTCTGTGTCACCTTCAGGTTGCCTGCACCGGGATCGGTCGAAAGTTTACCTGCGCTTGCAAATCCGAAGTTAGTGTGATCCCAGTCGGGAGCAGAGGTGAACTTGAATTCGCCGTCGATGTGGACGTAGCCCTCATAGTTCTTATAGTCGTTGGTGTAGAGGAGCTGTGATGCACCCTGATTCCAGCCGTTTGCGGGGCCGGGAGTCCAGAGGTTGGGGATGGCGAGCTGTACGGAGTAAGAGTACAGGTCATCACTGTCAGGACGCACGTTCACTGTGATGAGATGCTTGTTGCTTGCATTGATCACACCGAAGATGCCTTCGCTTGCATCGCGGTTGACAAGATAGCCTTCGAAGTCACTTGCAAGTTCGGGATCGCTGGGCGCGAGGACAGTGCCCTTGCCGGCCGAGAGGGTCGAGCGGGGAACTACGGCCCAGTTGTAGCCGCCGGCTGCTTCATCGGAAGTGATATCAACCACAACAGAGAATACGGGATCATCGTAAGGACTTGCACCGCTGTTGGTCATCTTGATAGCCTTGCTTGCATCAATAGAGCCGTTTGTGCATGTGCCGATGATGTAATACTCCTCCTCGACGGTGAAGTCAGGAGCAAAAGGTTTGATGCTTGCGGTCATCGGACAGTAATACACGTCAGCACCACCGAGACGGACTGAGGATGTGCCGCGCACAGCGTAAGCCTTATAGCGGATGTTGACAGTCTTTGCCGAGGGGTCAATTGTGTTAAGAACCTCGTGGAAAGCTGCATCAAGGTCATCGGGGTTGGCTAAGACCTTGGTTTCGTCCATTGATGTCTCGAATTCAACGGCAGGGCTGAAAGCATCATTTGCGGCCATCTGACCCACGAATGAAAGCTCATAGCCTTCGGGGAGATTTTCGACAGCTGTAACCTCGGCCAGTGCGACGAGCTCATTGGCATCGTTGACAGTTGTCAGGTCAATGACCATTGATCCGGCGAGTGAGGACACATTGAGTGATCCTGCCTCAAATGTCGGCTCCTGTGGATTGGTCTGGGCTGGAGGATTAGGCAGGTCATAATCATCACATGACACAAATCCGAGGCTCAGAGCCAAAGTTAACATTAAAGATATTTTCTTCATATCGTCAGTTTTTTGTCGTTATGTCCGGGAGGAGCGTCAACCCCTCCCGGAGTTATGGATTTTATGATTATGGATGATTATAATTATTCTACGGCTTCGAATTTCACCTTCATATTGGGCATATCGACAGTCATCTTCATCTTGCCACCGGTCCAGTTGGTGATGTTCCAGTTACCCTTACCTTCAACGCAAGTGCCGGAATATGTACCGTTGTCAACAGTGACATCGTTGTTGCTGTCACCTGCTGCCGCACCGATCGAGGGAAGTTCACCGTCATTGCCCCAGCTTCCGAGCTGTGTATAGAAGCGGAAAGTCGCCGCACCCTCATTGACTTGGAACGTACCGGTATAGACACCATTGTTTTCCCAGTCATAGAGCTTATAGTTGGAGTAGAGCTCCTCTGCGTTTGCGTCTTCAACACTCCATGCTGAACATGCGCCTACAAGATAGATGAATTTGAGCTTGCTCGTGTCCCAATTGCCTTTCTGCATAGTGACTGTGATTGCATCCATGTTGTTCAGATCGACAGTGAACGTCACATAACCGCCTTCCCATGACGAAGGTGTAAACCAGCAGCCTTTACCGGGTACAGCTGTGTAGGTGACAGGATCGTCTGTGGGATTTACTTCCTCATTATCACCGTCATTGGGCTTCGGACCGATCGAGGGAAGTTCACCGTCATTACCCCAGTTGCCGAGGGTAGTGTAGAAACGGAAGTATTGATCACCGGCGGGTACATCGAATGCACCGACATAGATATTTGTTCCGACACCGGTTTCCTGAAGTCCCCACTGAGCGAATGATTCAGGTGTAGCAGTATCTACGCCCCAACCGGTCAGACCGCCTACAATATAGATGGTACGTCCAGCTTCGGGATAGGGATTGTAAGCAAGCACGTTGTCAAGCTTGATTACATTGTTGGAATAGATACCGCTTGATTCAACACCGGTAAGTGATGCATAGGCACGCACATAGATCGGAAGGGATTCCAGACCCTCTTCGGGATACTCGGCAAAACCTGTGATGCCCTTGAGTTCACAGATGGCCTGTGCAATTTCGCTGTCGCTGACAACGATTCTTGCCGATGTCTTGGGATTGCCGGAAACAGTATAGAAGTTGGTTGAACCGTCTGTATTTGTAGTAAACTGCTCTGAGAGCGAGATGTCGATTGAATAGACGGGGGTTGCTGCATATCCGTAGTTGGGTTGCGAGCAGGTGAACTCAATTGTTCCGGATGGTGTCAGCTCATAAAGCTGAGTAGCCAGAGGAGGAGTATTGAGGTGAAACTCGGTGGGAACCTGATATACCGGCTCCTTATCATCCTCGCAGCTTGTGAATCCAAGCATTGAGACTGCGGCGAGTGTCAGAAATATAGATGCTTTTTTCATTGTTTAATTCTGATTCAGAGTGATGAAATTAGTAACCGGGATTCTGCTTGTAGCTTGACTGGGCTATGATGGTGGCAGGAATGGGGTAGAGGTTGAAATTCGGAGAGAAGTCAGTGCCATAGCGGCTGTTGCCCTTCCAGTTCCAAGTGTAGCCCGAAATCCATTTACCATAGCGGATGAGATCGGTACGACGTGTACATTCTGTATAGAGTTCACGGCAGCGTTCGTCCTGAAGACTGGTTTCAGTAAGCTGTGCGTCTGTCCAAGGACTGAGACCGGCGCGTTCGCGGATGAGGTTGACATATTCAAGAGCCTCACTCTTTGAGCCTGCACCCTTCATGGCCGCTTCTGCAGCGGTGAGATAGATCTCGGAGAGGCGGAGCATGGGCCAGCCACACTGGATGGACTTGTCACCGTCGAATGCAGGACGGTTGTCGTAGTCCCAAGTGCCGTCGGCATTCATGTTCCAGTTGTAGAGCTTGACAGCAGCATAGCCGTTCTCCATATAGGAAGCCTGATCAAGATTGCCGTTTTCGATCGAGAAGCCGTCAGCAGCTGTTTTCCAGAGTGAGAGACGGTCGTCATTTGAGCGTGAGCATGTAGGACGGTCAGTCCATTCCATCTTTTCTACAAACTGCTTGCGTGCTGTCATACAGATCCAACCGTTACCGGCATTGTATTCGGTCGAGAGATCCTTGTTGAGCCATCCGAGCAGCATGAGAGTAGCACCGCCGTAAGAGATGAGGTTAGGGGTGTCTTCGGGGAGAATCCACAGCACTTCATTAGCACCGCTACCTCCACCGATGGTCACATTCTTATTGTTGGCGGCGAAATTCTGGTGATAGTGCTCGGCAAGACCTGAGTTCTTGAAACCTGCACCCTTATGAGCATTGATCAGATCCTTGGAAACAGCGAGACACTTGTCCCAAGCGGCAGTTCCGGTGAACACCTCGGCATTCAGATAGAACTTGGCGAGGAGACCCTGTGCCACGTCCTTACCGACATAACCGTAGGCAGCAGCCTTGTTGCCACCGTTGCCATATTCTGCAATCACATCTTCAAGAGTTTTTGTAACGAGACTGAACACTTCAGCGCGGGGGAGCTGAGCGGCTACCGCGCCCATCGGAGCGGTCTCGTCGGCATAGGGAACGTCGCCGAAGAAATTGATGAGGTAGAAGTAGCATGCCGAGCGCAGGATCTTGCACTGACGGATGTTCTCCTCAGCTTTGCTCTTGAGATTGTCGGGGAGTTTGAAAAGACCGTCGTTGACAGTACGGATGAAGTCGTTGCAGAGAGCGACGTTGATGATAAGACGTGAGTATGCACCGAATACGGCGGCATTGTCAGCCGAAACCACACCGAACTGAAGGGCGTAGATAGGCGCATCGTTGGGCGAGAGCCAGTCAGCTTCATCGGATGGGATTTCCTCAAGGTTGTAGAGGGCGCGCTGGAAAGTTGACATACCGCCGTCGAAACCGTTGACCTGAGAGTTGTTGTTCGGACCGTGAACGCAGAAGCTCAGATATACGTCGGCAAGAACCTTGTCCATGTATCCTTCCGGATCCTGATCGAACACAGCGGCAGTCACTGATGAGGGATCTGTCGGGGTCAGATCGAGGTCATTGACGCAGGAACCCATAGTGAGAGAGGCTGCCACCACGCCTGCCGAGATGAAAAATTTATTTAAAGCTTTCATATTTTTATTTCAGTAATCGTGGTAAATATTAGAAGTTAGCGACAAGACCGAAAGTTACGGTGATAGGACGTGGATAGACATTGTTGTCAATACCGCCGAAGACTTCGGGATCGATGCCTTTGTACTTGGTGATCACGAACGGATTCTGTACGACACCGAAGAGACGGAGGTTGAGCTTGTCGTTAAGAAGGTTGTTGAAAGTGTAGCCGAGTGAGATATTGTCACAGCGGATGAACGATGCGTTCTCGATCCAGTAATTAGAGAGGGCGAGATCCTTGTAGGTCTGGCGCGGGAAGAGGAATTCGTCGCGGAGCATGTTATTGATCTGGATGCCCTGAGTCGAGAGGTCATTGAGCTGAGTACCACTGTAGCGAGGACCATTATAGACGTAGTTGCCAAGGTTTGCGCGGAGCACGATACCGAAATCCCAGTTCTTGTAGTTAAGGGTGTTGTTCCATGAGAATGTCCATTTCGGATCGGGTGAGTGATATTTGATTTTGTCAGCGGTAGTGATCTCGCCGTCACCGTCCTGATCGACGTACTGACCGGGGAGAGGTTTGCCGTTCTTGTCATACACCTGCTCGAATACGAGATATGTGTCAGCCGGTTCACCAACCACCCAGTAAGTGAGGGCTGAACCTACACCGCCGGGAGTATTGTTATGAGGCATTGAGGTTGATTCGCCGTCGAGTTTGGTGATCTTATTGTCATTGTAGGCGATATTCAGACCTGTGTTCCATGTGAAATCCTTAGTGACAACAGGACGACCGCCGAGATTGAATTCGAGACCGGTGTTGCGGAGTGAACCGACGTTGCGCATGAGGTAGTTTGAGGTATTGATTCCGACTGTCGGAGCGTTGCAAAGAAGGTCCTTGGTCTCACGGCGATACCAGTCAGCTGCTAAAGTGAAGCGGTTGTTGAGGAATGCGAAGTCAAGACCGACGTTCCAAGTCGTAGTTTCCTCCCACTTGATATTGCTGTCGTAAGCCTGAGGATAGAGGGGGTCAATCCAATTACCGTTCTGATCAATGTACTGGAAGCCCTGCTGATAAGAAGAGGTGTAGATCGGGAGATAGGGGAAGTAGGAACCTATGTCCTGCTGACCGGTAACACCCCAGCCGAGACGGAGTTTGAGGTCGTTCCACCATCCGCGGACACCTTCCATGAAGTCCATGTTGATAATTTTCCAGCCGAGAGCAACGGAGGGGAAGAGACCCCAGCGGTTGTCTTTGTGGAAACGTGAGGACGCGTCGTCGCGGAGAGTGAACGTAAGCAGATAAGTGTCGTCAAATGTATAGTTGAGACGGCCGAAGAAGGAGATCAGCTGCACTGGGCTACCCCATCTCTGCATTGGAGCATTGTTGACCGGCTGACCGATGAGTGAAGCTGAGTTTTCATCCCAGTCAAGTGTATAGACACCGTTTTTATAGATGGGATTCACACCGTTAGCTTTGAAACCGAGTGATGAAACGTATGTCTGACTGCGTCCATGATAGTCGAACTTCTGCCAAGAATAACCGGCCATAACATCAACGTTTGACTTGATCTCTTCGAAATTCTTACGATAGTTGATGTAGAAATCAAGGAGGGTGTTGCGCTGGAGTTCATACCACTTGTAGTGGGTAGCAGCTCCGGGGGCACCGAAGTTGGCAAGACCTTGGTTACGCCAAGCTTGGATGGAGTTGGCCTGAGTGTCGTTCCAAGACTGGTTCTTTGACACCTGATAGCCGAGGTTGAGGTTGAAGTGGAGTTCGGGGAGGAAGTGGAGGGCATAATCGATCTGGAGATTGCCGTTTGACTGCCATACTTCGCCACGATTGTTGACTGCTTCAAGCATCTGTACGGGGTTCTGTGACACGAGCTGGTTGGGAGCACCGCTCTCGGTGATGAGGTTGGTGTAGCCGTCAAACATGATCAGGCCTGATGTACCTGCCGTGGGATACCATGTGCGGACGGGCAGCGAGGGATTGAAGCTGAGAGCAGTTCCGATAGCACCTGTATCGCCTTCACGGCTCTTGATGAATGTTCCGTTGAGGTTGGCGTTGACAGAGAGGAGGCCGTTAAAGAACTTGGGTGAAAGATTGATACCGGCAGTGGTACGTTCCATGCCAGAAGTTTTGAGGATACCCTGATTGTCGGTATAGGATGCGCTGACACGATAGGGGAGTGCGGCTGCCTGACCGGCTACGCTGAGGCTATAGTCCTGAGAGAAAGATGTGCGGAGCACTTCCTTCTGCCAATCAGTGTTGGCATCACCCATGTTGGCGTTGGCATATTCCTCACCGTAATATTCCACGATATAGGGGCGGAGTTCCGAAGCACTCATCATGTCGAGGGTCTTGCGTGCGGTATTCACGTGGAAGTTTGCAGCGAAGTTTACTTTGGGAGCTCCGCTCTGACCCTTCTTGGTGGTGATGATGATGACACCGTTTGATGCGCGGCTACCATAGATAGCGGTTGCAGATGCATCTTTGAGGATGGTCATGCTTTCGATGTCCTGCGGATTGACCATTGTAAGTGCATTTGTTCCGCCTGCATTGGACTGGTCGGTCATAGGCACACCGTCAATCACGACGAGAGGATTGTTGTTGGCTGAGAGTGAGGAACCGCCACGGATACGGATGGTCGCGCCGCCGGTCGGCTTACCACCGTCCATCGTAACAACCACGCCGGGGCTTGCGCCTACGAGAAGATCCTGAGTAGAGGTTGCGATACCGGCTTCGATATCATCGGGTTTGATGACAGCGACTGAACCGGTAGCGTCACTTTTCTTAACCACACCGTAACCGATGGCTACGACCTCGCCGAGGAGGACTGAGTTTTCATGGAGTGTGACGTTGATCTCTGTACGGCCGTTGATGGCGATTTCCTGAGTCTCATAACCGACATAAGAGACGAGGAGAGTGCCATTGGACGGCGCGGAGATTGAGAAGTTTCCGTCGAAATCGGTGGCTGTGCCGAGGGTTTCGCCCTGTACCACAACACTTGCGCCGATCAGAGGTTCGCCCTCTTTGTCAACTACAGTACCCTTGACTGTAATCGTCTGCGCGAAAGCGGGGAAAGCTGCACACAGAGCCATGAAGGCTACCAGCCAGACTTTCCGAGTCATTTGAAAACAAATGTTCTTCATGCACGAAATGTTTAGAAAATTTAGTAAATATGATATTCTCAAAAATAATGTTCCTTAAAAATGCGATTCAGGTGTGCCATTGCACATACACGTGAGAAGTCTGACTGTGCTTTTGAAAGGGGGGTGAGGAGGCGCAGCGGAGCAGGAGCGGGGGAAAGAAATCCGGGAGAAACACGGTTTGACACGTCTAACGATCCGCAAGGTGACCGGATCTGTAGTCAGGATAGTTGACTCATTGCTGATGGCAGGATGTGAATGAAAATAATTACTGAAGCATCTTAAAACATGCTGCAGCTCTGCCTGAATGTAAAAATCTCTACAAAAAGTGTACTGATAAATGTTCCCTTATTTCAATCTTTGTTCTCTACGATCTGCGGGCTTTCAAAACCCTCAGTCAATGGAAAGGTATTAATGAATTTCACTCTTGGACCTATGCCGTGAGTTAAATCCGCGACAAATGTAAAGATTAATTTTGTTTTATTCAAACAGTTTTGGAGAAAATATCCCAAATGTGTTAAAGAACATATAAATTGCCGTCCTCGGCCTCGGATTGCCGCTGTTCAGCGGTTGACGGGCCATGGATATGAGTGGAGTTTCCTTATGAGTTCGCGTTCGCGGCCTCCGCAGTAGCGGTCGCAGAGGGCATGGAATGCAGGAGTGTGGCCCGGCTCTGTCAGATGGGCAAGTTCATGATAGATTATGTAGTCGCGGAGTTCAGGCGTAAGGAATACGTTGAGATACGACAGACGTATGCGCCGCTGACGTGGATAACATGTGCCGAGCACGCTTGTGCCGTGGGCCGTCTCCCATTTATCGACTCTAAGTCCGAGACGTGAGGCTATGAGGCGTGCGCGTGGGATGATGATGCGCGGGGCAAGGTTGCGTCCTGCGAGTTTTACTGTATGGTCGAGCCGTTCCTGAACGGCAGGATCGCGGAAGTCAGTCTTTGGGCTTACGAGAAGATTGAAGCGGAGATGATTGCCTTCCGTCGATGTTGTGACAAGTGGTTTTGAGTCAATGCGCGGGTCGGTCATGATGGCTATGGCAAATGTCGGATCGGTTTCCGTTGCATTTGCACCCGGAATGTCGATCACAAGGCCGTCATGATAACGCGGAGCAGGGCGGATGGCTTCGAAATCGCTTATGTGGCGGTCAATTGCAGCGGAGATCTGCGACCGCGTCAGTCCGGCGGGCACGTTGACTCGCAGTTGTCCCTTCGTCCAGCGTGCCGACAGTTTTTGCGAACCTCTGCGCTCCACTATCGTCACCGGTCCGAGAAGCGGATGGTCAAAACTGAGAGTTGCCATGCGTGGAGTTCGGGTGGTGATTATTCGTCGCGTTTTGAGATGCCCCAGAGAAGTTTCTCGCGCAGAATTTCGATGAAGTTATGATTGGGTGTATGGACGATCTTGGTGACGAAAGGCGCGCGGCGGAGGCGCAGCCCGACGTTGATCGGGAGTATCAGCGAGCGTCCGTCGAGGGTGACGCGGTAAGTGTCGGTGCGCGATTCGACGGTTATGTCGATGACATGGCTGTCGGCCACCACGAGCGGACGCATGGTGAGCGAGTGGGGGGCAATGGGACTAAGGACCCAGCAGGGTGCCGTGGGCTGTACGATAGGGCCTCCGACTGAAAGATTGTAGGCCGTCGAACCGGTCGGGGTGCTGACGATGAGACCATCGCCCTGATAGGAGGCCACGGGCATACCGTCGAGATTGGCATTGACGGTTATCATGGATGCGGTGTCCTGACGGAGTATGGCGATCTCGTTCAGTGCGAATCCCCAGCCCGACACTCCGGCTTTTACCTTTCCGCCTGTGCCTTTGCCTTCGAGAAGCGAGCGCGACTCGACAATGTAGTCACCGTTGAGGAGGCGTTCGACCATCCGTGGAGCATCGGCGATGGACTGCTCGGCAAGGAAGCCGAGATGACCCGTGTTGAAACCGATGATCGGAATTTCCTTTGCTGCCACGCGGCGCGCCGTCCGGAGGAAAGTGCCGTCGCCTCCGATACTGAAACAGAAGTCGGCTGAGAAATCATCGCCCTCAAACACATCGTCGGCTTGGAGGGGAGTGCCTGTGGCCTGTGACATAGCCTCGAAAAATCGACGGTCGATGCTGACGAATATATCAAGCTTTGCAAGGCAGTCGGTCAGGGCGATTATGTGGCGCAGGTCGTCGGGGTTCTGACGGCGTTTGCCGAAGATGGCTATTTTCATGAGCGGTTCTCTGTTGGGGTGGGGGGATGACTGGTGGAAATGTGACTGGTGTATATGATGTGTGGGGGAGAGGGCGGAATGTGGAGATCCGGGTGGAGAGGTCAGAGTCCGAGGTAGCGCATCAGTTCGTCGTAACGGTCGCGCATGAGTGAATCGTCGGCCAGAGGTGACCCTTCGGCGTCGATGACTTCGTAGCCGTAGCGTTCGAGCGAACGGCTGACTGATTCGGGATTGCGGTGGCTCACACGCAGCTCTGCAATGATGCGGCTGTCGGCCTCGCTGTCGGCCGTGACGTTCAGGTTAAGTATGTGTGCGTCGCAGTCCTCCACCGCACGTGCGATACGCGACGCGCTGTAGTCGCCGCGTCTGCAGGCAAGCAAAAGAGTGCTGCTTTCCTCGACGAGAGGGAAGAGGTGGCCGAGACGGGCCTCTGGTGAGACCGTAATCGCGGGATTTTGGACAGATATGTCGTCTTTTCGGAGCAAAATATTTCGATGTTTTAGTTTTTCTGCCTAATTTTGCAATCACAAACTTGTCGGGAATTGTGATACAAAATTAATAATAATACTTTATATATAGAACCACTCACCCCGACAAAAAGATTTCATCCTGAGGAAAAATGACAAATCTAAGTGTAAATATCAATAAGATAGCTACTTTGCGCAATGCGCGAGGTGAAAACGTCCCGGATCTGCTTAAAGTCGCCGCCGACTGCGAGGCTTTCGGCGCGGACGGAATCACGGTTCATCCCCGTCCGGACGAGCGTCACATACGCCGTGACGACGTCTATCGTCTGCGTCCGCTCGTCAAGACAGAGTTCAACATCGAGGGCTATCCGTCGCCTGAATTTATGAAGCTCGTGCTGCAGGTCAAGCCTGAGCAGGTGACACTGGTTCCCGATGCTCCGGGTGCGATCACGTCCAATGCCGGATGGAATGTCGGTGAGAACATGGATTTCCTTAGTTCGATCGTCGATCGTCTCCGCGAGGCCGGAATCCGCTCGTCGATTTTTGTCGGGACAGATATTGAGAATATTCAGCTTGCCGCCCGTGCCGGAGCTGACCGCGTGGAGCTTTTTACCAAGCCCTACGCCGATCTTTACCCGAAAGATCCGGAGCAGGCGGTGGCTCCCTTTGTCAAGGCTGCTCAGGCTGCCTTCTCGGCCGGTCTCGGTGTGAATGCCGGCCATGATCTCAGCCTTGTCAACCTGAAATTTTTCCATGAGAGAATCCCGCGTCTCAGCGAGGTGTCCATCGGTCACGCGCTCATCTGCGACGCGCTCTATCTCGGTCTCGAAAAGACCATCAAGGAGTACAAGGCTTGCCTTAAATAACGGGATTTAAGGTCGAGGATTTAAAAGTTTAGAGGCCGGCCGGTCCGGCAAAACCACATTATCAATTAAACTAAAGAGATGATTCAGCAGGAATTTGTCGATACAGTGGCCACGGCTGCTATGAACTATAATGAAGCCGTTCAGGCACAGGCCGAGACCATGGCTCAAGAACTTTCAGTGTGGGATCTGACCATGCGCGGCGGATGGATCATGATACCGCTTGCCATCCTGTCGCTGGTGTGTGTCTATATCTTCGTGGAGCGTTGTCTGGTGATACGCCGCGCCCAGAAGGAGGACAATTCATTCATGGATCGTATCCGCGAATATATCCATGACGGTGAGATCGAAAGCGCACGCCGTCTGTGCTCCAAGACCGACACTCCCTACGCCCGTCTCATCGGCAAAGGTATCAGCCGTATCGGCCGTCCGATGAATGATGTGCTCGTCACGATCGAGAATACGGGCAATATCGAGATCGCCAATCTTGAAAAGGGTCTTCCTTGGCTTGCCACCACTGCGGCGGGTGGGCCGATGATCGGTTTCCTCGGTACGGTGATCGGTATGGTGCAGGCATTTTTCAACCTTGCATCCGCAGGATCGAGCGCGAATATCGCTGTGCTTGCCGACGGTATCTATTCGGCCCTCGTGACCACCGTGGCCGGTCTGATCGTGGGTATCATCGCAATGTTTGCCTACAATTATCTCGTGGCACGTATAAATAAGGTGATGAATGCCCTTGAGGCAAGAACCATGGAGTTCATGGATCTTCTCAACGAGCCTGCGTGATCCGCCGGTTCACCGATTTATCTCTGTCAAACCTGAAACACAGCTCCACCTGTTGCTATGGCACTGAAACGACAAAACACCATGATGGCGGCTTTCTCGATGGCATCCATGACCGATGTCATCTTCCTGCTGCTCATATTCTTCATGGTCACATCGACCTTTGTATTTCCGACCGCACTTGAAGTGAATCTTCCGCAGAGTTCAAAACAGACGGCTCTCAAACCCTCCACACGTGTCTATATTGACAAGGCCGGGATGATCTATGCCACGGCTGACGAGAGTGAGCCGGTGGCCATGGATATGGCTGCTCTCCTTGACTTCCTTGGCCGTCAGGCATCACAGCCCGAAGGTGCGGATGAGTATATCGCTGTCTATGCCGACGAGGAGGTGACCTACGGTACACTCGTGAAGGTGCTCGATCTCGGTGCGCAGAACAATCTGAAAATGGTCCTTGCGACCAAGCCTGCGCCTGCATCCGCTCGTCCGGCGGAAGATCGCTGAACGTATTTCTTTTGGATGCGAAACAAACAGTAACCCTCAATCTCTCCATTCATCCTTTTCCTTATTCCAAAAATCAACATGTCTGACTCCAGCAGTGACCGTCGGCGTCACCATTTGATAGCATTATTCGTCACAGTGCTCTTCCACGTCCTGTTGGTGGTGGCACTGATCACGCTCTGCCTGCGTCCGGTCGCTATTGATACGGAGCGCACATGGCCGCCGGTCGATTCAGCCGAGGTTCTTTTCGGTGGAGAATATGTCATGATCGGTGACCGTCCGGAGATAGCCGAAAGCAATTCCGAACCTGCTCCCGCGGAAACCGAGGCCGAGGCAGTGCCTGCTCCGGAGGTGGAGGCACTTGAAAATTCAGGTGAGGTGGCCAAGCCGTCGCCTGTTGTGAGCAGTGAACAGCCATCACCGGCTAAGGTTGAGAAAAAAGCTGTCCCCGAAAAGACCGGTCCTACCGCCGCTGAGATTGCCGCCGCTGAAAAAGCCAAGCGCGAGCAGGAGACACGTCAGGCTATAGCCGGAAAGGTGAAGTTCGGACAGACCGGCACTTCTACCAAAGGGACTGGCAGCGCGGGGAGTCCCGACGGCAATGCCAATGTAGGTGCTGTCAGCGGAAGTCCCGGATTCAATCTTAAAGGCCGAACTCTTGAGGACTGGCATAGACCGGCTTCTGCCCCGCTCGGCACGATCACCATACGTGTCAGCGTCAACCGTCAGGGTAAGGTGACGGCCGCAAGTTATCAGTCAGGCACAGGTGCGGCTGCTGCAAGTCAGTCAGCACGCCAGAGTTGCATCGAAGCTGCAAAGCGTTCGCAGTTTTCTGTCGATGAGGATGCCCCGGCCAGCCAGACCGGCACGATCACATATAACTTCAGATAAATAATCACCACCCCGTATAATCGTGGGATATATAACTACGATCCCATATAAAACAGTGGGATGAATACTCACAATCCCATATACAAATAACTTTGGGATAAATACTCTCAATCCCGTAACTTTGGGATAAATTTGTAGGGACGCGGCGTGCCGCGTATGCCAAATGGAATAGTATAGCCTAATGGTTCAGGCTGATGTATTTCTTCCGGCATACGCGGCACGCCGCGTCCCTACAAACACTGACTGAATGTCAGCGTCTATTCCTCCTCCGGGATTTCGAATATCGAGAAGTTCACCGAACCGTAAGCGCGGTGGTCAATGAAATGCGGCAGGTCGGAAAAGTCATATTTTTTTGAATGCTCTATGATGAATATGCTTCCCGGATGCAGAAGCTTGGATTCGAGCACCATTTTCGGGATGTCGCCGAATCCGTCAAGATCGTAGGGGGGATCAGCGAATACGAAATCAAACTCCGATGATGAATCGCGTATGTAGCGCAAGGCATCAGTCCGCAGCAGGTGCAGATTGCGGTCATTGAGTTCGCCTTTCACTTTTTCAATGAAGCGGGCCTGCGTGGCCGACTTTTCCACCGATGTCACCGATGCCGCTCCTCTTGAAAGCAGTTCGAAGCTCACAGCTCCGGTCCCGGCAAAGAGGTCGAGACATTTCAACCCTTCGATATCCACCAAGTTTTCGATTACATTAAATATGTTCTCGCGCGCAAAGTCGGTGGTGGGGCGTGCGGTTATGTTTGTGGGGACGCTGAAGCGGCGACGCCCGTATTTACCTCTGATTATTCGCATAGGGGGAGTGTTATCAGTTCAAATGGCGCGAGCATTGCATCCTTCCCGGCCTTGAACATCTGGGGCGGGAAGATAACGGGCATTACCCGTGCCACAAAGTTTCGTAATGTCTGTGTCAGGGCCTCACGTGAATCATGATCGCCGGCAAGGATGATTTCATCGTTTCGGGGATCAAGACCGAGACGCTGACGTGTGGATAAGAGATAATAGACTGCATCGTCGGGCCGTTCATAGGTGAAAGTGTTTGCGAGCAGCAGCCGGTGGCCGTCTGTCACGACAACGTCAAGTGAATTACGGCGCACATTAGCTATCATCTTTCTTTTGTTGCCGTGGGTAGCATTCATCCCGGCATAGCGACACAGCGCGGCGATATGGCTGACCGTACTTACGCGCTGGAAGGTTCTGTTGATGAATCCGCGTAGGTCCGGCTCTATTCCACACAGGACAGTGGCATTGTTCAGTCCTGTCTCATCGGCTGTCATTTCAAGCCGGTTGCCCGGAAAGGCGGCATCGAAAAGCATTTTCTGCTGACCCGGATTTCGGCACAGTGCGGGTACGATGGCGTAGTCGCGCGTTTCAAGGACGCAATACACACGACGGAAATCGCTCAGTATGGCCGGATGGTCATAGATCACGTTCTGAATCGCACTTAGGCGTGAGGATGAGGTCGTGTCGAGCTCAAGTCGGTGATAAATCAGCGAATTGTCCTCGACAACGGAGTAAATAACCACGTCGATTGCATCGTGGCTGATCCGCAATAGCAGATTGCGGATTTCGGGGCGGTCTATCTTGTCACTTAGTGCGGGTGTAGTCATTCAATATGGATTATCCATAGGCAAAATTAGTCAAAAAACTCCTATTCCGCAACCGGCCTGCAGGTTTTTGTAATCAGTGTCGCTTACACACTGTCGTCGGCAGCTGCGGTATGTGTGTGGATATCGGATTCATACGTGAACAATCCCGCGTATGATCTATGGTCATGCGCGGGATTGTCTTATAAGGTAGTATTGGTTGGTTCTTATCTTTCCACGAGGTTAGGAACACCACCCCACTGGTTGGGTACAGGCTGGCTGGGCTGTACAGTAAAGTAGAGATAGATCAGTGTGCCGATAACAGGAATAAGGTTTATGAAGATCCACCATCCCGAACGTCCGGTGTCATGGAGTCGGCGTACCGACAGACCTAAGCTGGGTAAGAGGATGGCCAATGAAAAGAGGCCGGAAACAATGTATTCGGCAGTATCACTCCAGCAGAAGAGTATGGTGAGTACCCAGCTGGCTACAAATGAGAACAGACAAAACCACCAGTAGTCCGAGCGCGACGCACGGCCCTGAAAATTGCAATAGTTGACAGTGAGCGCATTTTTGACAGCCTCACTGAATGTAACTTGTCTTTGGTACATAATTGATATGAATTTGTTGGGTTAGTAAAATCGGTAGTTGAGATAAATGATTTATTGTCAACGGCAAAAATACTATTATTCCAGCTGAAATCCAAGCGAATTGCACGATTTCACTCATTGAAGGAACACATTTTTCACTAATTTTCGCTAATTTTGCACTCTTGACGGCGAATAGTCCGTAAGTCCGGACTCCGCTTTATCAATAAACATCACAATATCCAATAATTACACATAAATACAGCAATGGCAAACTGGTTTGAGACAAAAGTCCGCTACGATAAGACGATGGAAAACGGTTCCATCAAGAAAGTAACCGAAGCATATATGGTGGACGCGCTTTCATTCACCGAGGCCGAGGCCCGCATATCGGAGGAGATCTCACATTTCACATCCGAATTTTCTGTTTCGGCAGTCAAGCGTACTAAGATCGCCGAGATTTTCCGTGAGCGCACCGGCGACAAGTGGTATCTTGTCAAGGTGGCTTTCATCACACTCGATGAAAAGACTGCCGTGGAGAAAAAATCAATTTCTCAGATTCTTGTCGCTGCTGACAGCTTCAAGGAGGCATTTGACAATTTCATGGAAGGCATGAAGGGTACGATGGCTGATTTCGAGATCAACACCATTCAGGAAACCCTTATCATGGATGTCTATGATGCCAATCTCGGTGGCGAAAACAAGGAAGGCTGATTGAAGAAATCGGTCATAATCTTACATTCGGAAAAATAATCTGATAAAATTATGGCAGGCTCTGTAAGCAAGCGTCTCATCGAACTCCGCAAGACCGTTCCCGAAGGGGTGGAACTTGTGGCTGTGTCCAAATTTCATCCTGCATCAGCATTGATGGAAGCTTATTCGGCCGGTCAGCGAGTGTTTGGCGAGAGCCGTGCGCTTGAACTGGAAGCCAAGGCTGCTGAACTGCCGGCCGATATAGTGTGGCATTTCATCGGCCATCTGCAGACAAACAAGGTGCGCAAGGTCGTCAATCACGCCTCCCTCATCCATAGCATTGATTCCGAACGTCTGCTCCGAGCCGTTGATCAGGAGGCTGAGAAGGCAGGTCGCAGGATCGGAGTGCTCCTGCAGCTCCACGTCGCAAAGGAGGAAACCAAATTTGGCTTTACTCCTGAGGAACTGTTGGCTTTCGTGACTCCCGAACTTCTCTCGTCGCTTAAAGCAGTCGATGTCCGCGGAGTGATGGGTATGGCTTCGAATGTCGATGATGACGCGCGCATTCGCGATGACTTCCGCGAGATCCGTGCGGCCTTTGACAGCTTGCGTTCAGGCGTGATGGCCGGCTCTCCGGACTTTAACGTGGTCAGCATGGGTATGAGTCATGACTGGCCATTGGCCGTGGAAGAGGGTGCGAACATGATCCGTGTCGGAACATCTATTTTCGGCGAGCGCGAATATTGATCTTGAATATTGTTTAAAGTGCATGACTGAAAAATCAGCCGATAGCCCAATGACAGAAACACGTCGCATAGCCATAGCCACAGGCACACGTGCCGACTGGGGACTTCTCAGCGGGATTGCGAAGGCTCTTGCCGCCCACGCAGACTGCCGTGTGGATATCTTGGCTACGAATATGCACCTCAGCCATAATTATGGCCACACAATTGACGAGATAATTGCCGATGGTTTCACTCATCCGGTGTGCATCCCGATGTCGGAGGCTACTGATTCTCCTTTGGGGACGGTCCGGGCGATGAGCGAGTGCATGACGGGTATGGCCGAAGCACTGACGACCGTCCAGCCTGACCTGATAGTGATACTCGGTGACCGTTTTGAAATGCTTGCCACTGCCACAGCCGCCCTGATGCTCCGCGTGCCTATAGTGCATATAGCCGGTGGCGAGATTTCCGAGGGGGCTGTCGATGACAGCATCCGTCATGCCATAACAAAGATGTCGTCACTGCATCTGACAGCCACCGAGCCTTATCGCCAAAGGGTGATAGCGATGGGCGAAGAACCATCACGCGTCATAAATACCGGAGCGATAGGGGTCTATAATATCATGCACGAACCCTTGATGTCGCGCGACGAGCTTGAGAAGTCCGTGGGAATAAAACTTCCGGCAGGCTCGATGCTCGTCACCTATCATCCCGCTACGCTTGACGATTCTGATCCGGGCGAGTTGTGCGACAATCTTCTTGCCGCGCTTGACCGTTTCCCCTCGTCCAACGTCATCATCACTTATCCTAATAATGATTCACGCGGACGTGTGATCATTGACCGTATCGAGGCTTACGGCAGGCGTAATCCGGAGCGTGTGCGTGTCATTCCCTCGCTCGGTAAGCTCCGTTACCTCTCGGCTCTCCGCTGTGTCAGTGCCGTGGTCGGAAATTCATCGAGCGGTATTGTGGAAGTCCCGTCGATGCATATCCCTACCGTTGATATAGGCATCCGTCAGCGCGGACGTCTCAGCGGGCCGAGCGTGATTCATTGCGGTGATTCGACTGATGAGATCGCTGATACCATAGCCTATGCCCTTTCTCCGGAAGGTCAGTGCATGGCACGTGAGGCCGGAAATCCCTATTTCCAGCCATCAACTCTTTCAATAATGGTCACGGCAATAGCCGAGACCCCTCTCGAAACCCTCAGAACCAAGAAATTTCATGACATCACCGACTGACGACCGCACCGCATCGCTCCGCCCGCTGTTCATCATACCGGCGCGTGGCGGAAGCAAGGGTATCCCGCGTAAGAACATCAAAGCTCTGTGCGGACGTCCGCTCATACACTATTCAATTGACGTGGCCCGTGCTCTTGCCCCGGACACCCATGTCATTGTCTCCACTGACGATGAAGAGATCCGTAATGTAGCCGAAGCGACCGGTCTCCCTGTCACTTACATGCGTCCTGCCGAATTGGGTGGAGACAAGATCGGTTCGCGCGAAGTGATCCTTGATGCTATGGACTGGGCCTCGCGGTCGGGGATCGAATATGACTGCGTGGTTCTTCTGCAGCCCACCTCTCCATTGCGTACGGTCGGTGACGTAAAGTCGGCACTCGATCTCTACACCCCGCGGACAGACATGGTCGTGACTGTGACCGAGGCATCATGTAATCCATATTATGACTGCTTCGAGACAGCGGCTGACGGTACACTCCACGTATCGAAAGGCGACGGAAAGCTGACGCGCCGGCAGGATGCCCCTCCCGCTTGGCAGTACAATGGTGCGGTCTATGTGATCAATCCTGATTCCATCCGCTCCATGACGCTCGGTGAGTTTCCCCGTCGCATTCCCTCTGTGATGCCACGGTCACGTTCCGTGGATCTCGACACCCCTCTTGACTGGATTATAACCGAACACCTTATGTCACATGAAAATTGACCGTCATCGGATTGCCGACAATGCGAGGCTCATCGACGCACTCGGCCGACTTAATGAACTTTCGGGGGGAGTGATGACTCTCCTTGTCACGGATGAAACGGGCCGTATGGTCGGAACGCTCACTGATGGAGATGTCCGCCGTGCGCTTCTGCGTGGCGTAGGGCTTGACGCTCCGGTCTCGGATGCCATGTTCCGCAAGTTCCGTTACCTTTTGGAAAACGAGGTTGATCCGGCAGCTCTGCGCCGTCTGCGCAGTCATAGCTTCGCCCTCATTCCGGTGCTCGATAGGAACGGACATATAAGCCGGATAATCGACACCCGCGTGACCAAGACCATACTTCCGGTGAGTGCCATACTCATGGCCGGCGGTAAGGGCGAACGGTTAAGACCTATGACGCTCTCAACTCCCAAGCCACTGCTAAAAATAGCCGACAAAGCCATAATCGACTATAATATAGAGGCACTTGCAGCGGTAGGCGTGACGGACATAACCGTGACTGTCAACTATCTGGCCGAGCAGCTTGAAGAGCATTTCTCAAAACCCGTGGCTGATGTCAGCGTAAAGTGTGTGCGTGAGGATCGTCCGCTCGGCACCATAGGGTCTGTTGCTCTCGTGGATATTCCATCGACGGGTGATACCATAGTGATGAATTCCGACCTGCTCACGACCATCTCATTCGAGGATCTCTATCTCCATCACCGTGCGCAGAAAGCCGACATCACTATTGCGGCCGTGCCTTACAATGTCTCCGTTCCTTACGCTATACTCGACACCGATGGTGAATGTGTGACGGCTCTTGAGGAGAAACCGTCATATTCCTATTATGCCAATGCGGGGATATACATCTTCTCAAACGAACTTCTGCATACTCTTAGCGCGGATGAACGCACGGATGCGACCGATCTGATCGAAAGAGCCATTGCAAGGAAGAAACGAGTGTGTTACTTCCCGATCAACGGTACGTGGATCGACATAGGTTCGCCCGCCGACTTCGCCCATGCGCGTGAGCTGATGTGCCATCTGCGTCAGACTCTTGATTCATGATGCTGCGGCTCTCTCAGCCGGCTGCCGACGCTGTTGAAATCAGGCCTGTATAAATCCATTCGGCCTAAAGCATTGTTATATTTAATGTGGATCTCACGTTCCGCAATTATAATCATCAATTCTAACACTATAATCATCCCTGTTGTATGGCTGATTCCAACTTCATAGATTACGTCAAAGTCCTCTGCCGTTCGGGTAAAGGCGGTGCCGGTTCGCGGCATTTCTATCGTGCTAAATATATTCCGAAAGGAGGTCCTGACGGTGGTGACGGAGGCCGTGGAGGTCATATAATCCTCCGTGGCAACTCCCACATGTGGACACTCCTTCCGCTGCGCTATCGCCGCCACATATTTGCCGGTAACGGCCAGAGCGGATCGGGCGGACGTTCGTTCGGTAAGGACGGAGAGGATGTGATCGTTGACGTTCCGTGCGGAACAGTGGTCTTCGATGCGGAGACAGGCGAGTATCTGTGTGAGGTGACATCCGACGGCGAGGAAGTAAAGCTCCTTCGCGGCGGACGTGGCGGACTCGGCAACTGGCACTTCAAGAGTGCCACCAACCGCACTCCGCGCTATGCCCAGCCGGGTGAACCCGCCATAGAGAAATCCATCATTCTTGAGCTGAAGCTTCTTGCTGACGTGGGTCTCGTAGGTTTCCCGAATGCCGGTAAATCCACCCTTTTGTCATCAATCTCCGCAGCCCGTCCGAAGATTGCCGACTATCCGTTCACGACGATGGAACCACAGCTCGGTATCGTTTCCTACCGTGGAAACCAATCTTTCGTGATGGCCGACATTCCCGGTATCATCGAGGGTGCGAGCGAGGGTAAGGGTCTCGGCCTGCGTTTCCTCCGCCACATCGAGCGCAATGCCGTCCTGCTGTTCATGGTTCCCGCTGATGCGGATGACATCAAGGCGCAGTATGACATTCTTGTCGGTGAGCTTGAACGTTTCAACCCGCAGCTGTCCGACAAACCTCGTGTGCTCGCCATCTCAAAGAGCGATATGCTTGACGAGGAGCTGATGAAGGAAATCGAATCGACCCTGCCTGAAGGTGTTCCCCACATTTTCATCTCGGCTGTTACCGGTATGGGCCTTACGGAACTGAAGGATATGCTGTGGCGTGAGATCACCGATGAGCGTAACCGTATCGAGGACAACCCCATCACCCACCGTCCGCTTGACGGTCATCACCGTGTGCGCGAGGAGGATGAGTTTATCTTCGAGAATGCTCCCGACGCACCTGACGATGAGGTCGAGGAGGAAGAATATTTTGACGATGAGGATTTCGAGGGCGAAGATTTCGACTACGGAATGCTCGATGAGGACGGTTACGTCGAAGACGAAAAGTGATCCGTCATGGCTGACCACAATCAGCTCGGCCAGTGGGGCGAACAGGTTGCCAAGGAGTATCTGCTGACGCAGGGCTATGCCATCGGTGGTGAGAATATCCGTATAGCCGGTGTCGAGATTGACTTCATAGCCATGAAGGATGACATGATCTGTTTTGTCGAGGTCAAGACACGTTCGACAGATTTTTCAGATCCGGCTGATGCCGTTGATAAACGAAAGAGAGCGAGGATCGTGCGTGCGGCCGATACATATATCCGTTCCTACGATGTTCCGCTTGAACCTCGTTTTGATCTTGTGCTTGTCATCGGTTCTCCCGCTTCCTATACGATTGAACACATTCCTGATGCTTTCCTGCCAAGTCTCAACAACAGGTGATATGGAGGTATAGCATCCGGCATGATATTTTAGAAAAAGGGATAATCCAAGATTCTGCATGATGACGGAATCTTGGATTATCTCTTTTTATAAGAGTATGTGCACCGATCTCTTTATTCTTCGTCAGGGAGCGGAAGCTGATGGGTGTTCTTGACCTCATCGAGAACAAAAGAGCTGTTGAGTGATCCGATGCAGTCAAGCTCACCGAGGATGCGGAGGATGAATTCCTGATAGGACCTCATGTCCTTGGTGTAGATCTTGAGGAGGAAATCATGATCTCCTGACACGTTATAGCACTCGGCTATTTCCGGTATGCTCTTGACTGCGGTCATGATCCGTATGGCATTTTCGTATGACTGCTGTTTCATCTTCAGATAGCAGAACGCAAGGAAACCGCAATCGATTTTCTCGGCATCGAGGACAGCCATGTATTTTGTGATATAGCCCTCGCGTTCGAGGCGTTTGACACGCTCGAATGTTGGGGTAGGGGAGAGATGGACGGCGGCTGCAAGTTCCTTTACGGTGAGCCGGGAATTTTCCTGCAGGACTTTGAGGATGCGTATGTCGATTGCGTCAAGCGATGTTGATGATGACTTCATGGTGTGCGGGCTTTAGAATATTATTCTTTAACAGAGGGTGCTGTCCGGTGATATAAGAATAAAAGTATTAATTTGGATGCAAAAATAGTGATATTTTCTAAATCCATGCAACAGATAGATGGAAAACATTAAATTTTATTACTTTTGTGAATGTATCAGGCTTACCAAAGTGTGAGTCAGGTACGCATTAGGTAATCATTAAGTCATTAGTACTAAGTTTTCGCTTACATTAACAGAAACACATTTTTCTCTTAACGGTAATGCGGCATGAATGTCATCAGGATTGATGTCGAGTGTCCGTCTTACCGGCGGAATCGGAGAGATTGAGGGCAGATGGCCTGAGCATCTCCGTTTCACTTGTGAAAGTGGAAAGATTCCGATGATTTCATCCGATCACTTCAGTAGTCACCTGTCAGTGGA
Organism: Duncaniella sp.; assembly: GCF_029056165.1. Taxonomy (NCBI): domain Bacteria; kingdom Pseudomonadati; phylum Bacteroidota; class Bacteroidia; order Bacteroidales; family Muribaculaceae; genus Duncaniella; species Duncaniella sp. Next base: position 145,197 of record NZ_JAIDBW010000034.1, read on the forward strand.
CTATCATACTCTCCGGATTAAGGAAGCCGATCCCTGAAGAGGGGATGCCTTCATGTCCGGAGAGCATTTATTTATAAGGTCGGGCTCCTCAGGCTTTCATTTTATTAGCTCCTTGCGTTGAAAATACTTAAAAATCTTGTAACTTTGCAAGGTGATACGCACTGACTGCCTATGTCGTTGCCGGAGTTTGGTCCGCAATTTCATTACGGGTGGCTGTGCGGAATAAATAAACCTAAATAATATTGATAGATATGGATTTATTTGAAAAAATTTCCGCCGATATAAAGAGTGCGATGCTCGCACGCGAGAAAGTGCGCCTTGAGACTCTCCGTGGTATCAAGAAGGAATTTCTTGAAGCCAAGACCGCCAAGGGTGGCGACGGTTCGCTTTCAGACGAAGCCGCGACAAAGATTCTCGCAAAGATGGCCAAGCAACGCCGCGAGACTGCGCAGATCTACGAGGAGCAGAACCGCCCCGAACTGCGCGACAATGAGCTTGCCGAGGCTGCCGTGATCGAAGAATATCTTCCCAAGCAGCTCTCCGAGGAGGAACTGACAGCCGAACTCAAGAAGATCATCGAGCAGACCGGTGCGACCTCCGCAAAGGAAATGGGCAAGGTGATGGGCGTGGCTTCCAAAGTTCTCGCCGGACGTGCCGACGGTAAAGTCATCTCTGCCAAGGTGCGCGAACTTCTCAACAATTGAATTTAAGACATAGATACAATAAAGGAAAATGCTTACCCTACAGCAAATCAAAGAGGATCCCGAACGCATCATAGCGCGCCTCGCCGTCAAGGGCTTTGACGGAAAGCAGGGAGTCAACGATGTGATTGATTTTGATGATCAGCGACGCAGTCTGCAATTCCAGTATGATAACCTCGCAGCCGAACTCAAGAAGAAGGCCGATTCGATAGGTATGCTGATGAAAGCCAGTCAGCGCGACGAGGCTGAGAAGGCAAAAGCCGAGGTGGCTGAAATCAAGGCTGAACAGAAGGAGATTTCCGATCGTCTGACGGCAACTGAGAATGCTATCCGTGACATTCTTCTCGGTATGCCCAACATCCCCTGCGACGCAGTCCCCGAAGGCAAGACTGCCGAGGATAATGTCGTGGAGAAAACCGGTGGACCGATGCCCGATCTTCCCGCCGACGCGCTTCCCCACTGGGAACTCGCCAAGAAATATAACCTCATCAACTTTGATCTCGGTGTGAAGATCACCGGTCCGGGTTTCCCCGTATATATCGGCAAGGGTGCACGTCTGCAGCGTGCTCTCATCCAGTTCTTCCTCGATGAGGCTGGTCAGGCAGGCTATCTTGAGATTCAGCCCCCCTACGTGGTCAACGAGGCGTCCGGCTACGGTACAGGACAGCTTCCCGACAAGGAAGGACAGATGTATTACATCAACGAGGACAAACTCTATCTCATCCCGACGGCTGAAGTCCCCGTCACCAATCTCTACCGCGACGTCATCATCCCCGCTGATCAGCTTCCGATCAAGAACTGTGCTTATTCGGCATGTTTCCGTCGTGAGGCAGGTTCTTACGGCAAGGATGTCCGTGGTCTCAACCGCCTCCACCAGTTCGACAAGGTCGAGATTGTCCGTATTGAAAAACCGGAGAACTCCTATGCAGCTCTTGAAGAAATGAAGGATCATGTACAGGGCCTTCTTGAAAAACTCGGTCTGCCTTGGCACATACTCCGTCTCTGCGGTGGCGACATGAGCTTCACTTCAGCCATTACATTTGACTTTGAAGTCTATTCAGCCGCACAGGGCCGCTGGCTTGAGGTGTCGTCCGTCTCCAACTTCGAGACTTATCAGGCCAACCGTCTGAAATGCCGTTACCGTGGTGAGGATAAGAAAACCCATCTCTGCCACACTCTCAACGGCTCGGCTCTCGCACTCCCTCGCATCATGGCCGCGCTGCTTGAGAACAACCAGACTCCGCAGGGCATCGTCGTCCCCGAATGTCTGCGCAAATACACCGGTTTTGATATAATCGACTGATAACTTGCTGTTGGTGGCCGGATTCATTCCGGCCTGCCAACCTTTGATGCGGTCGGCGCGTTGTAATAAGTGACAGCGGTCATGGACGGGTCTCCGGATTTGCCGTGACGACATCCGCATTCCACCTTTTTTCCTTGGCCGCAACCTCACGATCACTTAAAACTATTATAAAATTATGGAATCAACACGTCAAGCAAAAATATCGCGTCTGTTACAGAAGGAACTCAGTGAAATATTCCGTCTGCAGACGGCCAAGACCCACGGCACTCTCGTGTCCGTCAGCATAGTTCGTGTATCCCCCGACCTGAGTGTGGCCAAGGTCTATCTTTCGATCTTCCCCTCGGAGCGGTCTCAGGAACTTCTTGAAAGTATCCGCGACAGTGCGAAGACCATCCGTTATGAACTTGCGCAGAGGGTACGTTTCCAGCTCAGGAAATGTCCTGAATTAAGTTTCTATCTGGATGACTCGCTGGACTATATTGACAATATCGACAAACTCCTGACCAAGTAAGGGACAGGAATGAATCAGCAACTGATTCAGCGTGATTGCAGGGACGCTCTCCGGAGTTTCCATTGACTGTTCGGGCTTAATCACGGCCCGGTGTCAGGTGGAGGCTTTCAGGCAGCGTCCCTGCCGTCGCTTTTTCGGGCAGGGAATCCCCCCGTCCATCTCCCCCGCTGTTTAAGGGAGGATTCTTAATATATAATTAAACCACATCGGATCACAAATGCCTGCATTCAGAATTGCCCTCCGCTATCTTCTGGCAAAGAAAAGCCATACGGCAGTCAATATCATTTCCTACATCTCCATGGCCGGCATAGCTGTAGCGGCTATGGCTATGGTATGTGTGCTCTCGGTGTTCAACGGTTTCACGGAGCTTGCTTCCGACAGGCTTTCGTTTGTGGATCCGGATGTAAAAGTCACCCCGGCCAATAACTATATGATAGCCGATGCCGACTCGCTTGCGGCTGTTATCAGCAATATTGACGGTGTGCGCGTGGCCGTGCCGACCATTCAGGCCGAGGCACTTGCCATCTATGACGGCGTACAGCTACCGGTGCGCATAGCCGGAGTGCCTGACGGATTTGGAGAAGTTTCGGCGTTGAGTTCGCTCATGATCGACGGTGTCATGGACACGATCACCAATGAGCTTGGCGGAGCGGTGATCGGCGTGGGTACAGCCGTGCAGCTCGGCGCACGTCCATCGATGATACCTGACCTTCAGCTCACCGTCCCCCGCCGTCTCGGACGCATAAATCCGGCCTTCCCCATGTCGGCGTTTATAACGGACACGCTCATGGTCAGCGGAGTATATCGGACAAATCAGCCTGAGTTTGACAACGCCATGATCTATCTTCCGCTCC
>NZ_JAIDBW010000035.1:0-180949 GCF_029056165.1 Duncaniella sp.
CCTCCGCACGCTCAAGGTAGCCGTCAAGTTCACGGCCACCGCTGCTGCATCCCGTCGTGAGATTGAACATTGATACAGCCAAGACTGAAATAACAATAATTTGCAGGAATATGCGCATGATAGGTTTATATTTTATCGTTTCAACCGCAAATATACAAAAAATTTTCATGTCTGTAGGGACGCTGCGTGCAGCGTATGCCGAATGAAATACAAATGAACAACGAATAAACAATAGCAGAAATAACAAATGAATAGCAGCAGAAATTACAAATGAATAATAAAATTACCATCAGCTGCCCCATCAGCCAACCCGCAAACCAACGACGTCATCCCATCAGACAAACCGCAAACCAACGACGTCATCCCATCAGACAAACCGCAAACCAACGACGCATCCCCATCAGCCTAACCGCGAACCAACAATGCGTCCTCATCAGCCTAACCACGAACCAACGACGCGTCCGTCCCCCAAACAGCTAAACCGCGAAGCGGTGATGCATTCATAGCCCCACCACGAGGAGACGGCGAGCAATGTAAGCCCCTCAGGGCGCACATTGTCCGCCGGCGACGAGGCGTGGGGTCAAATGACGTACCAGCCAACATCGGCGTCGAAGACGTCGGACAAATAACCGCCCTCACATTTGCCTATCATAAAATGAATTACTAATTTTAGATCCTAATTCATTTCCGCCATGAGCTATATTTCATCCCTATTTCATATCGTCTTTACGACCCACGGGCGCAAACCCGTCATAAATAATGATTATCGGAATAATCTTTATGCCGTCATCGCGGAGGAAATAAAAACGCTCAGATGCAAACCCTTGATAATTAACGGTACGCAAGACCATATACATGTTTTGTTACATTTGCATCCGTCGGTTGCGATAGCCGATCTGATGCGTGTGATCAAATCCAAATCATCCGTGTGGATGAAAGCCTCCGGATTGTTCCCGCTATTTGAAGGTTGGGAAAAGGAATATGGAGCCTTTTCCATCTCTGCAAGCCATCGGGAGGCCGTTTATGCCTACATTCTTGCCCAACTGAATCATCATGCCATTAATTCGCTTGAAAATGAATACCATAGATTGATAATGAAAGCCGGATTGCAGATATATTCGGGTGATAAATGAGGGGTGGATGATCCTTTGTTCGACGTCTTCGACGCCGATGTTGGCTGGTACGTCATTTAACCCCATGCCTCCCTCGCGCCGGCGGACAAAAATCTCCCTGCGGTCAATTTTTGCCTCGCCTATGCTCGGTCGTGATGGGGCTACGAATGCATCACCGCTTCGCGGTTAGGCCGTTTGGGAGACGGATGCGTCGTTGGTTTACGGATAGCTGATGGGGCGATGCCGTTGGTTTGCGGATTGGCTGTTGGGGTGATGTCGTCGGTTTGCGGTTCAGCTGACGGGAGGGCGGAGACATAACCTATTCACCGTAAGGAGTCCAATGGCAATGGTTTCGCGGTTTAGACCATGGGGAGACGTATATATATATACAATTCACTAATTAACGGGTGAAAACAGATTCAAGACTTGGCAGGCGGGATGTGGCTTTGCCGGGTGGGGAAATCATTTCAGCTCTTCAATCATTTCTACAGGTGTCTTTGCAAATTTGGGATGCACCCAGTCGGGGGAAAGTTGGTGGAGGGGGATAAGTACGAAGTCCCGCAGGTGCATACGCGGATGCGGAAGTATGAGATCAGGATGATCGATCACCCAATCGTCAATGGCAATAAGATCAATGTCTATCGCACGGTCAATATAAGCTCCGGATGCATCACGGTGTGGCGAGGGATCGATGTTGCTCTGGATTTCCTGTAGTTTGTGCAGAACGGCAAGGGCAAATCCGGTCTGACATTCCGATTGAATATCCGGATGTGGGTGCAGGGACATCTTTACGCCGACGTTGAGAAACGGGTTAGGCGAATCGAAACCCCACGGCGGGGTTTCGATCACGTCGGAGCATCTAATATCCGCATCCGGGAAGGCTGAACGCACGGCGGCCACCGCACGCTCTATGAGAGCTTCGCGGTGGCCGCTGTTTGAGCCGATATTTATATGAATATCAATCATTGGTTATGTCGGTTTATCCATGCAGGAGAGGAAATCTGAGCCTCTCTCACGGTAATATCCGCATCGGTAATGGGGGATCAGAGGCTCTTCTTAACCTCAACCTCCTCGTATGCCTCGACAAGGTCGCCTTCCTGCACATCATTGTAGCCGGCGATTGACAGACCGCAATCATAACCGGAAGTAACCTCCTTCACGTCATCCTTCATGCGCTTGAGCGAACCGAGTTCACCGGTGTAACGAACGATACCGTCACGGATCAGGCGCACTTTACAGCCACGCTTGATACGGCCCTCACGCACGATAGCTCCGGCGATTGTTCCCACCTTGGAGATATGGAATGTCTGAAGCACCTCGGCTGTACCGATAACTTCCTCCTTGATTTCGGGAGCAAGCATACCTTCCATTGCGTCCTTGACCTCCTCGATGGCCTGATAGATGACAGAATAGAGACGGATCTCGACTCCGTCACGCTCGGCAGCACGGCGTGCAGCCTGCGAGGGACGGACTTGGAAGCCGATGATGATGGCATCCGAAGCAGCAGCAAGAGTGACATCGCTCTCCGAGATCGCACCCACAGCCTTGTGGAGCACATTGACCTTGACCTCCTCGGTTGAAAGCTTGATGAGCGAGTCGGAAAGAGCCTCGATAGAACCGTCAACGTCACCCTTGACGATGATGTTAAGCTCATGGAAGTTACCGATGGCACGACGACGGCCGATTTCTTCAAGGGTAGTACGCTTGGACGTGCGCAGACCGAGTTCACGCTGAAGCTGCTCACGCTTGGTGGCAATTTCGCGTGCCTCCTGCTCAGTCTCCATGACGTTGAAGGTATCGCCCGCTGTAGGCGCACCGTTGAGTCCGAGAATGAGGGTCGGTTCAGCAGGGCCGGCCTCTGTGATGCGCTGGTTACGTTCGTTGAACATAGCCTTCACGCGACCGAAGTGAGTACCTGCGAGGATGATATCGCCAACGCGGAGTGTTCCGTTCTGCACGAGCACCGTAGCCACGTAACCGCGACCCTTGTCAAGCGACGATTCAATGATAGAACCGGTGGCACGACGGTTGGGGTTTGCCTTAAGATCGAGCATCTCGGCTTCGAGAAGCACCTTTTCCATAAGCTCCTCAACGCCGATACCCTTCTTAGCGGAAATATCCTGCGACTGATACTTGCCACCCCATTCCTCGACGAGGTAGTTCATCTGGGCAAGCTCTTCCTTGATCTTGTCAGGGTTAGCGGCAGGTTTATCGATCTTATTGATAGCAAATACTATTGGCACACCGGCTGCAGAGGCGTGATTGATGGCCTCGACTGTCTGCGGCATGACATTGTCGTCAGCAGCCACGATGATGATACAGAGGTCGGTCACCTTGGCACCACGGGCACGCATCGCGGTAAACGCCTCGTGGCCCGGAGTATCGAGGAAGGTGATGTGACGGCCATCGGAGAGCTTCACGTTGTATGCACCGATGTGCTGCGTGATACCTCCGGCCTCACCGGCGATAACGTTGGCGTTACGGATATAGTCAAGGAGCGATGTCTTACCGTGATCGACGTGACCCATGACGGTCACGATCGGGGGACGGGTTACGAGTTCGTCCTCGCTGTCCTCGTCCTGCTGGATAGCCTCGACTACCTCAGCCGACACGTATTCGGTCTGATAGCCGAACTCCTCGGCCACGATATTGATAGTCTCGGCGTCGAGACGCTGGTTGATCGAAACCATCACGCCGAGGTTCATACATGTCGCAATCACATTGTTGATGGGCACATCCATCATGACAGCAAGGTCATTGGCAGTCACGAATTCAGTAAGTTTAAGCACCTTGCTCTCTGCAGCGGCCTCGACGGCTGCCTCATGCGCACGGTTGGCGAATGCCTCGCGCTTTTCCTTACGCCACTTCGCACCCTTCTTCTGACCCTTGTCCTTGGATGTCAGACGTGCGAGCGTCTCGCGTACCTGCTTCTGTACGTCCTCCTCGTTGACCTCGGTATGTACTGGACGCTTATTGCGGTCACGACGGCTTCCGCGCTCTTTATCGCGCTCACGGCCACCATTGTTACCACCGTTGTTGCCGCCACCGTTGTTACCGTTGCCGCCGTTTCCACCTTTACCGTGACCCTTGCCGTGCTCACCGTCGTTCACACCTTGGCTTACGGTCTTTTCGATATCGACCTTACCGCCGATGCGACGACGCTTCTTGCGGTCACCGCCCTGCGATGAAGCAGCTGCGTTCTGGCCACCACGGTTCATGCGCTCGTTGCGACGCTCCTCCTTGGTCTTCTTCTTAGGACGGGTAGATTGATTGAGAGCCGAGAGATCGATATGGCCGATGACCTTGGGGGCCACAACCTGAGCGTCGGACTGATAACGGAACACTCCGTCATCATCGCTGCCCGACTTATTTTCAGCCTTGGCGGCTTCCTGAGCGGGAGCTGCGGGCTTTGATTCAGAGGCGGCCTTGGGCTGAGCCTTGGACTCGTCAGCCTTGGGAGCGGGCTTCGCTTCAGGACGGGGAGCAGCTTTGGGAGCTTCTGCCTTGGGAGCTGCAGGTGTGGTCTTAGGAGCCTCGGCCTTAGGGGCTTCAGACTTTGATTCCTGCTTGGGAGCGGCAGGAGTTGCAGGTGCAGCGGGTTTCGGGGCCTCCTGTTTGGGAGTCTCGGTCTTGGGGGCTTCAACCTTACGTGGAGCCTCAGCCTTGGGAGCTGCAGGTGCAGCCTTAGGAGTTTCAGCCTTGGGGGCTTCAGGTTTGACCTTGGGAGCTTCCTTTACGGGAGCGGGAGCAGGCTTAGGCTCTGCCTTTACCTCGGCCTTGGGGGTGGGGATAGGATTATTATTCTTGTCAAGCGAGATCTTACCGATCACTTTAGGTCCCTGAATGTCGGCCGGTGCGCTCTTGGGAGCGGAAGCCGGAGCAGCAGGCTGTGAAACCGGAGCTGACGCTGTTTTTTCTTTTTCTTTCTCCTGACGGATACGGTCGATGCGCTCGCGCTCCTTGCGATCGGGCTGGAAAGCCTGAACAAGGATATCGTAGGCACTCTCATCCAGACGCGTGTTAGGATTCGAGGCATCAATTGAGATACCCTTCTTGTTCAACTGGTCAGCTAACGACTGGATAGTGACGTTGAACTCTTTGGCGGCTTGACTGATTTTTATTCTCGGCATATATTGCTTTGTGGTAATGTTTTAATCTGTTAGAAGGTGAGAGGGAGGATGCAGCAGGGAGGCTTTTGGGCCGGGATCAGACTTCAGGCTCCTCGGCAGGAGTTTCGGCGGGAGCTGAAGCTTCGGGCTCATCTGCAGAAGTCTCTGAAACCTCGGCAGGAGCTTCGGCAGGTGTCTCAGCGGGAGCAGGAGCGGCAGTGTCCTCGTCCTCAAATTCGGCACTGAGGATGCGGATCACGTTATCGACAGTATCTTCCTCAAGGTCGGCACGGTCAATAAGTTCCTGACGCGGGGTGCGGAGTACGGTCTTGGCGGTGATGCAGCCCATATCCTTGAGAGCATCGATGACCCAGCCGTCGATCTCGTCCTTGAACTCGTCGAGATAGATATCCTCGTCGATCTCTTCGGGAGTGTCACGATAGACGTCGATCACATAGCCCGTGAGCATGGATGCAAGCTTGATGTTGAGACCTCCCTTACCGATGGCAAGCGAGACTTCCTCCGGATGGAGGAACACTTCGGCTTTCTTCTCCTCCTCGTCAAGATGGATGCTTGAGATCTTGGCAGGGCTGAGAGCGCGCTGGATGAAGAGCTGGGGATTGGAGGTATAGTTGATCACGTCGATGTTCTCATTGCGGAGCTCACGGACGATACCGTGGATACGCGAACCCTTCACACCTACGCACGCGCCTACAGGATCAATACGGTCGTCAAAGCTCTCGACTGCGATCTTGGCACGCTCACCCGGAATGCGGGCCACGGCACGGATGCTGATGAGACCATCGACGATCTCAGGCACCTCACGCTCGAAAAGACGGCGCAGGAATGCCTCGTTTGTACGCGATACGGTGATCTTGGGATTGTTGTTCTTGTTATCGACGTTGGCAATGACGGCGAGGACATTCTCACCCTTACGGAAGAAGTCGCCGGGGATCGATTCACTCTTGGGCAGTAGAAGCTCATTCTTCTCATCGTCGAGCAGGAGGGTCTCGCGTGACCATGTCTGATAGACTTCGCCGGACACGAGTTCGCCTTCAAGCTCCTTGAACTTGGCATAGACGGCCTCCTTCTGCAGATCGAGAATCTTGGACTGGAGAGTCTGACGGAGGTTGAGGATGGCACGGCGACCGAAGTCGGCAAAGAAGATTTCCTTGGTGTGCTCCTCGCCGATCTCCACATCGGGATCATCGTCAGCGCGGGCATCGGTCAGCGAGATCTGAAGATTGGGGTTGGCAACCTCGCCGTCGGGTACGACTTCGAGATTCTGGAAAATCTGCACGTCGCCCTTGTCGGGGTTCATAATGACGTCAAGATTCTCGTCAGTGCCAAACATCTTGGCCAATACGTTGCGGAACGACTCCTCCAGCACACTGATCATGGTGGTCTTGTCGATGTTTTTCAGTTCCTTAAATTCGGCGAAACGCTCCACCATGTTGGGAGCTTCTTCTTTTTTTGCCATAGGGGGTATTTTGAGAGTTGATTTTTATTACTGAGAGGGATATTGATTCTTACTTGAAATTGATGACGTAGCACACCTGCTTGGCCTGTTCCATCGGGACGACCACAGGCTCGGTCATCATTACCGGACGCTTCGCTCCCGGTTCTTTGACCTTACGGGTGACATCAACGGTAAAGTCACTGTCCGTGACGGCGGTGAGGATACCTTTGAACTTCTTGCCGTCGCGCGTGAGCACTTCCACTTCGTTGCCGATGTTCTTCTCGTACTGACCTTTCACCTTGAAAGGAGCGGTAAGGGAGGCCGAACCGACTTCGAGGCTGTAATCCTCATCCTCGCGGTCAAAGACCTCGTTGAGACGGCGGTTGAGATCGGCACAGAAATCAAGATCGACACCGGTCGGACTGTCAAGCTCCACGACGACATCATTCGCAGCCGACACAGTTATGTCAACCACAAACGCATCCGTCGCAGCTATTGCCTCGTCCACCAGACGGCGGACTTCATTCTTATCTATCATATATTATATGAGCGTATTATATTAGCGTATCGGATCGGATAATTTCCGACTATATAAAAACAAGGGAGGAAGCTCGTGGCCTCCTCCGTGACTTTCTGAGTGCAAATTTAATAAAAATTATGCTTTCCCGCAAATCAAAGCCCCTAAAGCATAGGGAGTAGAGATTTTATTTATCATTTTTTAACATCAGCGATTCCCTATCAAGGGCAAGCTGCCTGAAATTGCCATCTCCATCGCCGCCATGGCCATGTGTACCCCCGCCGTCAGGCAGTGGGTCCTGACTGCTCCGTCGGCCTGTAGATCAACACGCAGGCATGACGGGGATCGAGCACCCGACGCGCAGTGTTGGCGATCATCGCCGTGGTCACGCGACGGTAGGCGGGGACTATCTCGTTGATATCCTCGCCGTGCATCTCGGCCATCGCAAGTGACTGCGCCCTCTGCAGGTAACTCAGCGATGAGAATGTGAAGTCACTGGCAAAACGGTTTATGGCCCTCTCGACCTCATAAGGTGTCACTCCTCCGGGACGCGCCTCGGTGAGCGTGTAGGAAAGGCGGTCAGGACGCGAAGCCTGATAACACAGCTGCGAGGCTTCAGCCATCAGACGCTCTACGGCCACACGCGCCGCCTCCTCGGAAGGATCGGCGAGATTACCTTTGAGCATGAGCATACCCGGCTCCTCGCTTCCGGTGATCACGGCATCGGCCGACGTGAATAGATCGCTTCCGAGGAGCAGACGGCGGTAGAAACGCGACGAGCGTCCTGAAGCAAGGATGTCTGTAATCAGGTCACACTCTATATAGCCCGGCTGGCCATAGCCCGGCATAGGATAGGCCACGACAACACAGGTCTGCGGGACATGTCCGCGGACCTCAGTCTCGCGCGGGCCATCGGGAAGCGGTTCGGGAGCATAGTTTCGCGGAGCGACATCACGGCAAGGGATGGAATCGAACCAGCGTTCAACACCACGGCGCACCTGATCGGGACTTACATTTCCGCTGATGGCGAGCACGGCATTGTTTGGAGCATAGTGACTGAAGAAGAAGTCACGGACATCCTGCTGGGTCACTTTCTCGATGTGCGACGGATCTTTACCGATTGTCGGGACACCGTAGGGGTGCTGGCGATAGACCATCTCGCGCAGACGATGGCTGAGATCGCCGTATGGGCGGTTGAGATGAGTCTGCTTGAATTCCTCGATCACGACGTTGCGCTGGACTTCAAGAGCCTTGTCGGAAAATGCGAGTCCGAGCATGCGGTCACTTTCGAGCCAGAGAAGTGTCTCGAAGTTGCGGGCCGGAGCGACATCATAGAAGTTCGTGAAGTCATTCGAGGTCCAAGCGTTGTTCATTCCGCCGGCCCGCTCGATCTCGGCATCAAAATCGGGGATATTGACAGAACCACCGAACATAAGATGCTCGAAAAGATGGGCGAGACCGGTCATTTCGGAATCCTCGTCACGCGCTCCGACATTGTAGAGCACGTTGACGGCCACCATCGCAGTGGTCGGATCGTAATTATGTATCACTCTCAGTCCGTTTGAGAGCGTAAATCTATTGTAGTCAATCATGATATACCTATAACGCTCAAAATAGGGTTCAAAGTTAGGGAAAATAAGTGAAATGAGGATCAAAAACTGAAAAAGTGTAGAATTTGAGGGATTTATGCGGTAATTTTTAACAAAATTATTGGAAGTTTAAATTTTTTGTCCGTATATTTGCAGCATGAGCAATTGGTCATAGCTTTCCAGTGGGATTCATGGCCTGTATTCTCTGAAATATTAACCCTTTAACACCCCTGATTAACCAATGAAAAATCTCGTTGACCAACTCGCTTCACATTTCGAAACATTTGCTAAAGACGCTCAGGCTCAAGTAGAAAACGGCAACAAGGCTGCCGGAGCACGCGCACGCAAAATCTCTCTTGAAATCGAAAAACTTCTCAAGCAGTTCCGCAAGGATTCGATCGCTGCCGGAAAATAATTGATCTTCATGATCCGTCAGTCAACACATCCATGAACAAATCATAACTGCTGACGTAAAACACCGAAGGAGCATAAATGCCGTTGATGCGGCGTTTATGCTCCTTTTTCATAGGCCGTCCTTACCTTATGCAGCGGCTGAGGAGGGTGTGGAAGGTGCGTTCAGTGAAGTGGAACGGGGCGACGGCGCGCGTCGAAGCGTGGATGTAGAGGGCGATCGCACGGGTCATGAGCATATCGTCGTGACAGCCACGTGAGGCTGCGTATGATCCGTCAGGAAGCGATTCATACTGCAGAAGTTCGTCGCAAGCAGCCGTCGATCGCTCCACATAGCCCCGGTCACGCACATAGGCCACGAGATTGGCCACAATAGCGGCCTTTGTACGGACATTTGTGTGAAAACCGGCCGCTTCCCCACCCTGCCCCGACGGACGATGATAGAGGTTGGGGTAAATTGCCGAGAGCATGTCGAGGAGATAGCGGCCGTGTCCCTCCGATGAGCTCTCCCACGAATTACTCTCGATCACAAGCAGCGCATCATTGTAGAACCGCCCTATCGCAGCAGCCTTTCGTGCAAGAAGATCATGATCGATATGTCCGCGCCACTGCGCCACGACTTCCGGAGCATCCCCGGAGTCGCTGTGGCGGTCCATGACACAGATGACAGAGAAGTCGGCTTCGCGCGTGCGACCGCCGATATCCACACAAGCTATGTAATCACCTCCCCGACGCGGCCTGCACCACATTTCACACAATCCGTCGGCCGAGGGCTGGAAACGGGCATCACCTGTCAGACCTGCATCGCCACAGGCCGACGCTATCACCTCGCCGCGCTCCGCGGCAATCATACAACTCGCCCGCAGAGCTTCCACGTCAGTTGAAGCGAACACGCTGCGTGCCGTCGAAGCGAAAGCCTCGTCAGGAGTGGTGGGATATTCGGCCATCATGGACCGATGGTCGGGAAAACCGAGACGCTTGTCGTGATACCACTTTATCGCCTCCAACGTGCATCCGTGGAGTGACCAGAGACTGCGTTCGTAGTCATCCATACTTTCCCAAAGCGCATCGGGATCGGTAATCTCCGTGCGGTTCATCCCGATCTCATGCCAAGGGACAAAGAATGGCAACTTGTCACTGCCGCCCGGTCTTGATGCGCGGAGCCATTCGCGATGGAAGAAGTTGCCCACACCGTTGGCGGTACTTTCCATAGCGATGAACGACAGTGGTTTCGATGCTATGCCCGACGTGACCGACCGCAACAGGTCTGCCGGATTGTGGAGCGGCGAATCCTTCCAGAATGCCACTTCGCTCAGATGAGCCAGCGCACAGTCCTGACCGCGTGTCGATTCCTGATTCTCGCTCGAACAGACTGTCACTTTACATTCACGGCCGGGAATGAAACGTGTGTTGGTCATGCGCTCGAACGGCCGGAATTCAGGACGCGTCTCCTCCTCCCAGTATTCCTCCGGATAGCGTGTCAGAAGCTTGGTGTACATTCCGCGGATCGTAGCCGCCGTATCCTTGACATGTGCACAGATGAGCGAATTCCAGTTGCGGCAATGGATGATCTGAATCCACGCGAAGTAAATCTGGATCAGGGTCGATCCGCCCCATTGGCGCGCCTTCAGCATAATCAGGCGCAGGGGACGGCCGGCACGCCGTTCGCGTTCGAGCAGGCTGACGAGCCGTCGCTGCGGACGGTTGAGACGGAACGGAATGTCGCGCGCGGTGATCTTGTCATTGATCACCACGCAGGTCACCGCCCAGAAGGGGAAATCATGCTTGAAGCGCAGACGGGCGAGATCGCGCTCATTGCCGACGGTGAGCAGACGCGGGTCGGCAAGCATGGACGAAGGGAGCATATACGTCCGGCCGCCGAAAGTGAACGGCCGGCGGTCCGGATCAGCCGGATCACCCGCTACGGGGTCGGGATCAGGGATCACTGCGGCGTTTCGCCGGGCGTTTTCAATAAGAATTTCGTGTGGAATCATGGCAAGAGACTAAGATTTACAGCTTGTAGATGAAGGTTAAGGACATAATTGTGTCTATGGGGAGTCATGACGGTGAGCGGCGGAAGATGACGGATGTCGCCCCGCACCTCGAAGCTCGTCAGGAGATCGGAGAGCAGCGGATCGCCGCAATTGTCGCCCCTTATCTCCATACGTCCTATGGCATCGATGGCAAAGAGCCTTACATCAAAGACCGATCGTGAAGCCCTCCTGACACATGCGGAAGCCGAAGCGCGGTAATACACCTCCACCCTCTCCTGTCCTTCCTCCACTCCGCTGAAATCGTGGAGCTGACCGGAGGAATCGAGTGCAAGCATTCTTCCGGACGCTGTGAGAAGCGAACGGACTGCGGGGACTGACCGGCTGTAGAGCATCCTGCCCTGTAGATCTGTCACTATCGCATCCGGAAAGAGTGGGATGACCGTGCGCCCCTCGATAATGCTGAAATTCTCCGGACACGGGTTCTCCGAGGAGTGGAAACAGATGATTTCACCCCGGACGGCATCCATAGCCAGTCCCCATGCCCCGACAAATGACCGCCGGGTGGTGACCTTCTGTCCCGCTATCCTAACGAGATCACCCCCCGCAAGGGCCAAGATCGCGCCGTCGCCTGACTCGCAGACGGCATCCCGACAACCGACAGGACGGCTGTCGATAATGCGTGCTGTCAGGGAGCGGCGTCCCGAATTCAGGGTGAGCGCATGGATTCCGGAGCTTCCCAATAGATAGAAGCGTGAGCTTCCCGCGTCCCATCCGCCTGTGGCCGACTGCGTGGCGCATAGACTCACCGGATTCTCCTCCGTCAGCGCAGTAGCTGCAAGCGGCATGAGCGGATCGGAGACAGCCGACGCAACTACAAGACCGGGGAACGGAACACTGCGGGGTGATTCAGCCGGAAGTATAAACGACGGACGGCTTCCCGCCGTCATCCTGACTGCCGCGCCACTTTCGGAAAGCCAGTAGGCAAATCGCCCCGACGGATCGGGACTAAGCGGAAGGTGGAGAGAATGCGTGTCGTAATACAGCTCCATGCTCACTGCGTCCGCGGCAGGATAAGTGATGAGAGGCGAGAGCTCACCGATCGGAAAACCATTGACAGTTCCGCCGCGCACGCAGCTCGAACCATCTGTAAAATTCACTTTCACTGCTACCGGACCGGCGGATGGGACATCAGGATCACTGTCCGCCGTCCCGACCGCAAACTCGCAGGGCAACCAGCCCTTGAAGCGCATGGCTGCAATTCTGGCAAAACCGAGTGTGTCGCCACACTCTCCCGCGACGCTCCCGCAGATACAATGGGGATTAGTGAGGGCGGCGAGAGCACGGTCTGTATATGCCGCAGTCCCCGCCTCCACTGTCCGCGCAAGGGTGCCGAGCGAGGTGAGTTCATCCGTCAGTGTCACGAGCAGATGGCCGAACGCCCGCCCCTCAACCGCCCACTCGCCGGCGGAGGCATCGAAACGGACCGATCCGATGGGGCGCAGATTGGTGTCGAGCTTACCGAGCAGCTGTTCGGTAAGCGTCCGCAGACGCGATCCCTCGCCGCAATGAGCCGTAAGCAGGTCATTGACTCCGGGAGTGAACACGCGGAGCGCACCCGCCGTGGCCGTGAACGATCCGAAACGGACAGCGGAATCAGAAGTGCCGTCGTAAGGATGGAGCTGTGGGCTCACGAGAAGCTCTACACTACCGACCACATCATGCCAGTCGCTTCCGAGCGGCGCACACGGACGCAGAGCGATGCGGAAGGTGCTGACGGTGATCTTCTCCTCGGATAGCGTGGCGAATCCGCTCCCGCTAAGGATGAAATCCGTCTCCGTAAGCTGTGGACCCGAAGCGGGGCCGATCATGACCGGCGGGGAGGTGTAGAGCGTCTCACCCTGCAGTCCGCAGAGACGGTAACGGGCAATGACCGGCTGAAACCACACCCGGCGGTTTGCAGCCGTTGATGCAAGCGTGCGATAAGCCTTGCCGATGAGTTCACCGACAGTGGCGCGATCCCTCTCGGTGAGGAGATTCGAGCGGGAGGAATAAGTGTCGCGCAGGTTTATCCCACCGGCTGTCACGCTGACGCTACCCTCATCCTTGCGGATCATGGCGAGCGGTTGGGGCAAAGAGGCCGCACTGCGCCACGTCCATCCCCCGCCTCCGTCGTAGCGTAGCCACATGGGAGCAGCATCCTGCCCCATCATCACGAGATAACGATCACCACAACTGACTATACCGCATGGCTTTCCCGTAGCCGCAGGGAGGGCCGTAAGCTTCACTCCGTCGTGACATTTCAACAGGCCGTCATGCTCGATGAAAAGCCAGTTTCGGCCATCAGGGGTGGCAATGGAGCCGCCGGGAAGCAGCCGCCCACCGGGCAAAGGTATAGAAAGCCCCAACCTACGGGGATTACCGACAATCTCAAGCCCCGTCCCGCGCCGCAGCGGACGGAGATTATG
Source organism: Duncaniella sp. (assembly GCF_029056165.1). Lineage (NCBI taxonomy): Bacteria > Pseudomonadati > Bacteroidota > Bacteroidia > Bacteroidales > Muribaculaceae > Duncaniella > Duncaniella sp. The sequence continues at coordinate 13,657 of NZ_JAIDBW010000035.1, forward strand.
ACAGAGCGAGACCGACTGATTCAAAAGCGAAGAAACAGGAATACGGAGAGAGATCATAAACGATTGATTAATATCTAATTGATTGATAAGCTTGTAGAATTATTAATTGTTAAGCCTGTAGGGACGCGGCGTGCCGCGTATGCCCGATGAAATACAAATGAAATCCATGTGAAATCCAAAATGAATCCCAAAATGAAATCCAAAGCTCAAAAAAATTAAATCATTTAAAATAAATACATTACAATAAAATGAATTAATAAAAAAACGACTTACGAAAACTATGAAAATATCGCTGAAAAACGCGTCTTGCCGAACGAACCACGTTATTTCACTACAAAATTACACTCACCCCCACCCCCAAAAGATGCGATAATGAAAACCACCCACAAATTTTTATAGCTAAAATGCCCAACGCCATAGCAATATTTTTACATATAAGAAACCTCAAAACGGCCAGCACCAATCATGAAAGCCGCGAAGCGGTGATGCAATCATAGCCCCATCACGACCAAGGAAAGCCGCGAAGCGGCGATGCAGTCATAGCCCCGCCACGACTGAGCGTAGGCAAGACCAAAAAATTGACCGAAGGGAAATTTTGGCATTGCCGAAGCGAGGGAGGCGCGGGGTCAAACGTTACACCATAATATGGGCGTCGAAGACGTCCGACAAAGACATGACAATCAACCATTTCTGGTGGATTGACTAGGCGTTTAGCCCCATTGTCGGACGTCTCCGACGCCCACTAATATTAACATTCTCATTTCCCCCACGCCTCGTCGTCACCGGGCAATTCTCGCCCTGACGGGCTTCATTGCCCGTTAACTCCTCGTGGTGGAGCTATGACTGCATCGCCGCTCCGCGGCTTTACTGACAGCGACCCATTGCGCCACGGCTTTGAAAATAGACTGAAAATACTTTATGAGAGCGGGATGTAATTCCACTCCCAAACGTATAATATGGCCCGCTTACAATACGGGAAGAATATTCCTTATCATCTCTCCAAAAGACATATTGAAAACCCAGCCGACGACAAACACACCGACCACGAACGATATGACACCGACTACAAAAACGATGACTGCCCTCTGAATCTCATTCGTCACACGATTCTTTATTATCCTGTTGGTGATCAATTGAACCACAACGATTATCGACAGCAAAAGCAACAACCCCTGCCACGGCATGGGCATGAAATCGCTGAACTGAGCCTGCAAAAGTTTCATATGATTATAATTTTCATTTCACCCCAAAGTTAGTTACAAATTATCGCTTTTGCAACCCATTTCGCATTAAATTTAATCCAAAAACCGGTTATACACAAATAAATCGGACCGCACGGCAATGTGCGGCCCGATCGTTTATATATCATGTCTTTTCTTTCGCTCAATTCCCCACCGTCCCAAGCTCGCGGACGGCACCGGTCAGAGGATTGAAATGCAGATAGGCCGGTTCGCGCTTATTGGTGAACAGAGCCGGATCGAGACCGAACACGACGCCATACTGCGCGACGTCAAACTCCTTCTCGGCAAGCGTCCGCCCCTCGTAGCTGAGGCTCACGCGCGCAGAGCCGGGAATGCGGTAAGCCACCCCACCTTTGGGGAACGTCTTGGCCACACCCTTCTCATTCACAGGGAGCTCGCCACGGCTCACCGGAGTGATCTCCGCATAAATCGGATCACCCGAAAGATCATCGGGAGCAACGAGTCCGTCGAGAGCCGACAGACGGGCCACCACAGTGCGCGCCGCCTCACCCTCGTCGGGTACATAGACTGTATAAGTGCGTACCTCGACCGACTTCTGCACCGTGCCGAGGAACATCGCCGTCAGAGCCTCCTCCTGCGCCGAAAGCTGATCGAGCGCAAGCTTCATGGCCGCCCCGTCCGAGGGCATCGCGTCAGCCTGACCGGAGATGATCTCGTTGCGGTTGGTGCGCAGTTCATAGATCTTCTCGGCAGCGAGTTCCGCGCGCTTGGCCGACGACTTGCTCTGGATCATTTCGGGCGTGATGGCCTGCTGGGCTATCGGCTTCTGAAGCACCGTCGGCTCAGCCGCCACAGCCTTGGGCAGCTCCATGAGCTGGCTGTCCGGATCGTAGTCCTCATCATTGACCGAGAGAGGGAAATTACTGTCCGTAAGCATCATGAACGTACCGTTGCCACCCTTGAAATTGGCCAGATAACGCTGATCCTCGTCAGCGATGGCTATGGGATTGATCACCGCATCCGTGATGCGCCACGCCACCGCCGGTTTCATGATCGGATCGGCGTTGAGATACTTCCGGGCATACTGATAGTGCTCGCCGGGAGTGCTGACGGTCTTTTCAACGGCTATCGTCACCTCGAAAGCCGTAAGGGGGAGCGTGTAGATCAGGCCGAACTCATTGGCCTTTGTGGCGGTGAGTTTAGCCGATGTCTGTGCGAATGCCGGAAGGCTCGCCATCGCGCCCAAGAGGAATATTGAGAATAGTTTTTTCATCATTTTTCAGGGTATGATCCTGTATGCTGTGATTACTGTGATTATATTTTTTTACGAATCCGCGGCTGTCGCTCACTTGCCGATGATGGCCTTTATGGCCTTGCCGACCGCTGCGGCGATGTCGGCGGCCGACGTTCCGTAGTCACCCTCGGTCTCCGCGGCTATGTCGCCCGCAAGACCGTGGATATACACTCCGGCCGTGGCGGCGATCTCCGACTTGTAGCCTTGGGCGAGAAGCGAGGTGATTATGCCAGTGAGCACGTCGCCGCTACCCGCCGTGGCCATTGCCGGCGAACCGGTGGAATTGAAAAACACCTTGCCGTCCGGCCGCACGGTCGCGCTGTAGTGACCCTTCAACACGATTATGAGCTTATATTTGTGGGCCACCTCAAGTGCTTTCAGCAGTCGGGTCTCGGCCGAAGCCTGCGATCCGAATATGCGGTCAAACTCCCCGGCGTGGGGGGTGAGGATCGAGCCGGGAGCTATATGGTCGATCAGCGAGGGCGTGCGCGCGATGATGTTGAGAGCATCCGCGTCGAGCACCATCGGTCGCTTTATGCTCTTTATGAGCGTCTCTACCGCTCCGCGGGTGGCATCGTTAGTGCCTATGCCCGGCCCGACACCGATGGCGGTGAAATTGACGCGCGGCGTCATGTTGGAGATCACGTTCTCGTTGGCGTCCGGCAGAAACAATGCCTCCGGGACAGCCGTCTGCAGCACGCCGAATCCGCAGCGGGGCGCATGGACAGTCAGTTTGCCGACACCCGCACGGAGCGCACCCCGCGCCGCAAGCACCGCCGCTCCCATCATGCCGTAGCAACCGGCAAAGAGCAGGCCGTGGCCGAAATCAGCCTTCGAGCAGAAGTCGGTGCGCGCTTTGAGCACACGTCTCACGTCATCGCGCTCGATGAGGAAATATTTTGTCGGGATCTGTTCGATGGCCCGTCGGCTGAGACCGATGTCTATCGTCTTCCACTCACCCGTCAGCGGAGCGTTGTCGCTGAGGAAGAAAGCGAGGCGCGGAAACTGCACGGCTATCGTCAGGTCGGCATGGACCACGTTGCGTGCCAGCACACGGGTGTTCCAGTCACCGAACATACCCGAAGGTACGTCGATCGACACCACGGTCGCGCCCGATTCATTGATGTAGCGCGCCATGCCCATGTAGCCACCTTCGAGGGGGTTGCGCAAGCCTGATCCGAAAAGGCCGTCGATCACGAGATGATCCGGAGTGAGAGGCGGGATGTTGGACGTGCGCACGATCTCCGTGATGGACACATTGCCCATCCTCAGAAGCTCGTCGCGGCATTCGCGGCAGTCACGCGACAGCGAATTGCCCTGCACGTTGATCAGTACGACATGAGGATTGAAACCGGCCTCGATAAGCAGCTTGGCCACAATCAGAGCGTCAGCACCGTTGTTGCCCGAACCCGCAAACACCATGGTCGGCTTCGACGGACTCCAGCGGCTAAGTATCTCACTGACCACACCTTCGGCTACACGGTGGATCAGCTCGATCGAGCTGACACCCTCCTCCTCGATGGTCACGCGGTCAATTTGGCGTATATTTTCGGTGGTAAAAATCTTCATAATCAATGTAACAATCAACCAGACAGAATTGCCCACGCAAAATTAAGGAAATTTCGTCGAATAATCAGAAATCCACATGAAATTATTCTTTAAAGTAATGAAAGTATAGAGTATAGGAGTTAGTATAGAGTTTAAAGTATAGAGTATAGATAATACCCCTGTAGGGTCGCATTTCAATGCGACCGCATCCGGCCCGCAAATCACCAACGGCCCGCAAACCATCCATTCCTGCCCGACTCCACCCCTCCAATCAATTATCTATACTCTATACTTTAAACTCTATACTAACTTCTATACTCTGTACTAAAAACTCTACACGAAAAAAAGCGTGCATCGTCTTGTAGGGGGGACGATGCACGCCAAGGGTTACGGTAGTCTAATTTCGACGTTGACGGTTTAAATAACAGTGTGTCTTTCTCAACATGAAAGCACCCTTGAAATATTTACATGAGAGGTTTGTATCAGATTCTATTAATATCCGGGATTAGTGAACATCGGCCCGTTAAGGATCAGGTCAGTGTATTGCTTCGGAATCGGACGAAGCACATAGTCAACATTGAAGTATTCAGCAACTTCAGGACGTGTGCTCTTGATATAAGAGTCGTTCTTCAGCAGACCTACGCGCTTGAGGTCATAGAGGCGGGTAAATTCACCGCAAAGCTCACGACCACGCTCGTCGATGACTGTGCGGATATCGGCAGTGCCGGTGAGGGCATTTGCGCCGGCTCTCTGACGCACCTTGTTGATGTAGCCCATAGCCTTGCTGCCACCGTTGAGAAGGATGTCATATTCGGCAGCAATGAGATAAATCTCGGCCATACGCATAACGATGATAGCATTCTTGTTACCGAAACGGAGCTTGTTCACATTGGCATTATAGTAGTTTGTACTGCAATGCTTGTTAAGCGAAGGATAGAAATAGCGGTAATTGTTTTCACCGTCACCTTTCTTCATGATGATTGATTTGGACGCATCGTCATACACATCCTTATAATCTACAAGAAGATAGTTGGAATTAGCCTTGTTAGCAACTTCCGAAGCATAGTCTGCATCCTGAGGCATAACGATCTTGATCGCGAGATCTCCGACAGCAATAGGGGTGTCCTTTTTAGAAGCATCCTTGTCATACAGTTTGCAGTCTCCCTCACTCCATGCATACGCGTTGTTTGCATTCCACTGGGTGATAAAACTCTGGTGGAAACGGGGATCGAGAGTTCCGTCAGCCTGCACAAAGAGGTTCAGCAGATGCTGAGTAGGCATACAGTCACCGGCCTGACCGCCATCCCAAGCCTTGATGGACTCCTCAGTGCCGAAAATACGTGCACCGAAGTGGTTGAGCTGACACATGAAGTGCTTGTCGTTCTGATTGAGGTTCTGGTTACCGAGGCTTGCACCCTTTTCGTTGATAGAATATTTCCAAAGTGCCTCCTTGTTGGTCTTGTTATTGGCCTCCTTGAACACTTCATCAAACGTAGGATACATGTATGCACCGTAAGTGCCGCCACCGTTTTCACAGTCGGTGATAAGCTTCTGGGCTGCCTCCTGACCTTCCTGAAGGAAATCGGTTGTCCCGTACTGCTGAGTTGCGAGACATGCCTTGGACAGGAATGCGAGGGCTGCTTTTTTGGTGGGTCGGCCGTCTGCGGTCTCATCGCCGACAGGAAGCCATTCGGCTGCAAAACGGAAACCGGGAATGATAATTTTGGTATAAATGTCGATAGGTTCCGTACGCTCCGGCGAATAGGTGGTCACCGTAGTATTCTCATCGATCATGACAACGCCACCAAACATTTCGACAAGATGATAGTAATAAAGCGAACGTAGGAAATATGCCTGAGCTACTTTCTCGTTACGCTCAGCCTGAGTTGAGAAGGGTGCGCTGTTGACATCGCGGATTGCGATGTTACAGCCACCGATACCGTCGTAGGCCGCATTCCAGAATGTATTGGTGTATTCACGCGTCACTGCACCAGCATAGTAGCGGAAGAAATGATCTTCCTCACCCTTGGTATTTGTCTTGGAAGTCCAAAGGTCGGTGTTACCTTCGGTAAACTTCATGAAGTCGGTAGTGTTGTAGAAACCACGTTCAAGACCGAAGTAACACTGGTTGATGATATAATCGTAACCGGTGGTACTGGTGGCGATATTGTCGATATCGAAACCGCCGGGATTATACTCGTCGAGGGAGCAGGACTGAAGGGCGATCATTGCGCCCAGTCCGCAACCGGTAAGTATGGTGGATATATTGAGTTTCATAAGTTGTCTTGTATTTTTAGGAATTAGAATGTAAGGTTAACACCGAAAACATACTGCTTATAGGTGGGGAAGTTGTCAGAACCGCCCATTTCGGGGTCTGTACCTTTAAGCTTGCTGTCGTTTACAATGATCAGCGGATTGTAAGCCGTACCGTAGATGCGCAGACGCTCGATCATGGCCTTTCTTGTCCACTTTGCGGGAACGGTGTAGCCGAGAGTGATATTCTTGATCTTGGCGAATGAGCCGTCGGCAATGCGGAGCGAGGACATCACTGTGCTCTGCTTGTTGCGTGAACCGGGACGGGGATAATATGCATTCTGATTGTCCTCTGTCCAATAATCCACACCCGAAAGCTGGTTGGTAGTGATGGAATTGTCTGCTGTATAGTAGCCGAGGAGATTGCTCTCTATGGTCTGACCGAAGCGTCCCATCATGAATATTGAGAGATCGAAGTCACGGTAACGGAATGTGTTGTTGAAACCGAGAATCCAGTTGGGGTTAGTGTGACCGAGTATCTGACGGTCGTCATTGCCGTAGGTATGCTCGCCATTGTCACTCTCCATAACTACATTACCATTAGCATCCTTCACCACATTACCATTATCATCCTTTTTAGGAGTAAGTACCGGTACGGTCTCGATCTTGATGAAACCGGGCTCGACACCGTACTTAGCCATCAAGGCTGCATCATCGCTCGTGCGCCACAGACGGTCATACTTCCATCCGTAGATCGACTTGATAGGATGACCCTCGAAAAGGCTTTCGCCAATGATGTCACCGTCGGGGAGCGATACGATCTTTTCCTTGTTCCATGTAGCGGTAAGGGTTGAGCTCCAAGTGAAGTCCTTGGTTACGATATTGCGGGTGTTGATGGTAAATTCGACACCGTGGTTTTCAGTCTTGGCGAGGTTCTGCCACTGGCCGAGGGGCGATCCCCAACCGGTCAGACCTGAAGTGATGGGCACTGTGCGCTTGTAGAGAAGACCCTTTGTGTTGGTCTTGAACCATTCGACTGATCCGTCGATGCGGTTATTGAGGACACCGAAGTCAAGACCGACGTTCCAGTTATAGGATTTCTCCCAACCGAGTCCGTAGCTGGGTACTGTTTGGGAATACTGAACGAAAGGTACAGCCTGATCATCTGCGGTCACGCCGGCTGAAGAAAATATATAAGCCAGACCGTTCGTGCCGTAAGCACCGACACCACCGGAGTTACCCGTGATACCATAGCTGACACGGAGTTTAGCATTGTCAAGCCAGCTACGGGTATCCGACATGAAGCTTTCCTCTGACAGACGCCATGCAGCAGCCACAGCGGGGAATGAGTCCCACTTGTGACCCTCAGAGAACCAGCTGACACCGTCCCAACGGGTTGAAACGTTCAAGAGGTAACGACCCTTGTAGTTGTAGTTGAGACGGAAAGCGTATGACATCTTCTGGTCACGCGAGAAGCTTGACTCAACATGGAGAGCTTCAGTACCTGACATGAGGCGATGGTACTGCCAGCTGTCAACGAGGAAGCCACCGCTGCCGGCGATAGTACCCTCATTAGTATTCTTGGTGTAAGAAGTTATGAACTGTGCAAGGAATGAATGATCCTTGATGTCAGCGTTGTAGGAGAGGATGTTTTCCCAAGTGTAGGACCAAGTGTTTGAGTGGGTCTTCTGTGCGTAGGGAGCTTTGGAGTAGGACGGAGGATTAGCATTTGCCTCAGCACCCCAGTAGTTACCCTGACGGCTGTTTGCAAGAGTGGTGCTGATCTGAGAGCGGAGTTTCAGTCCTTTCAAAGGATTGAGTTCAAGGTAGCCTATAGAATTGATATAGGTTGATTTGGTATTGTAGGCATACTGGTCCTGAATGAAGTCACCGAGCGGCGAGAACTGGCCGTTGATGAATTCATTATTAAGGCGGCCCTCTGCATCGTAGGCATCACCGAGAGGGAATGCTGTCAGTGATTTGGTGAAAGTGTTTTTCACGCCACGGTCATGATCGGTATAGGTGAGATTGCTGGTAAAACCGATAGTGGCATACTTGTTGATTTCCTGATCGATATTGAGACGCAGGGTATAGAGGTCTCGTTCGTCGTTCTTGAGCAGACCTTCTTCCTTGGCGTAGGAGGTAGAGGCGAAAATACGGGTCTGCTTTGTGCCTCCGCTTACAGAAAGAGCATATTTCTGCGAGGTTGCACGATGACCTGATGCAAGATCAACCCAATCGATCCATTTTCCTTCGTTGTAAGCTTCAGTGTAGATCGGGTTACCGAGGATTGTTGCCATATCGGCGGGATAATTACCATTGATGTAATTATAAGCCTCACGCTGATAGTTGATCCATTCGTCACCTACCATACCATGCTTGTAGTTGACATCGCCGCTGAAACCATAATATGCATCGAAGTTAACGACTGCCTTACCTTCCTGTCCGCGCTTGGTGGTGATGATTACGACACCGTTTGCACCGGCTGAACCGTAGATAGCGGTCGAGGATGCATCTTTAAGGATATCAATTGACTCGATATCGCTGGGGTTTACCTGATTGTAGCTTCCCGGCATACCGTCGATAATGAAAAGAGGCTCGTTGCTACCATAGATCGAGCGAGAACCGCGGAGAAGAATATTTACTCCCGCGCCTGTCTCACCGCTCGCCTTGGTGATGTCCATACCGGCCACCTTGCCCTGAAGGGCTTCCATGACGTTGTTGGTAGGAGCAATGACCACATCGGAATTTTTCATTGAAGCAACCGCACCGGTAAGGTCTTTACGCTTCACTGTACCGTAACCCACGACAACTACTTCGTCAAGAAGCTCGCGGTTTTCTTTAAGAGTTACATTGATCACGCTCTTTCCGGCTACTGAAACCTCCTCGGTCACATAGCCCACATAGCTGATAAGGAGGACGGCGTTGTCAGCCACGTTGTTGAGAGCGAAATTACCGTCAAAGTCGGTGACGGTTCCCATTTTGGTGCCTTGCACCGCTACGTTCGCGCCGATTACCGGTTCGCCGCTTTCATCGGTTACCGTACCGGTTACGGACTTGGTCTGTGCAGTGGCCGTGAGGGTCATCACTGCGATCAACAGGGTTAGAAGGTATCTGCCGAGGCTTTTTACCCCTCCCCATCTAACATCCTTTAACATCGTTCTGTTTTCCATGATGTAATAATGAGTGGTATTAATAATTATGATTGGTATTATTATCGGTTATGAGGTGACAGGTTAAATCTGATGGATTAGATTTACAATAAGTTGGCGACAAAGTTAACAATAATTTCAAGAATATACACAATTTTTTAGTAAAAAAGTATTATCCTAAACATACAATAAGCCCGAAAAGAATTCAAAAATAGCCAATTAATAAGAAAAAAATCGCCTGAAACTCTGATATCAGTTATCGACAATCAATTTTCTCGAACGCGAGGCCCAGCCCGGCCATCATCACACTAAGCCTGTCCGTCGAGTTTACAAGAAGCCTCCTCACGCCATCCAGCCGCAGGATCGGAAGGTCATCCTCATGATCGGTGGCCACCGCCCTGATCCGCCATCCCTTCGCGGCAGCGCGACCGAGAGCAAGCTCAAGCTTGCGCTCGCCACGGGTCTCGGTATATGAGGCAGGAGTGTCGGTCAACGGTGTCGCAACCCACTCGTCGATCCCAAGATGACCGGCGAGCCGCGGGATGTAGAGCGACGGGGCTGCGGTGGCGAGCATCACGCGCCACCCCTCTCCTTTCAGCCGCGAGAGTTCGTCGAGCAGGGGGGCGCAGACATATCCGCGCAGACTTCCGGCAAATTCCTCAAGCTCATCTTCGCCGACGGTCGCTGCAGCCAAGCGGTGGATGGGATACTTCATCCCGACGTGAGGGATAAGTCGCGCCCTCCTCGCAGCGAGAAGCCATAAGATCCTTACGAGCGGCACCACCCTACCCTCGCGGGCGAATTTCCGGGCCATGAAGCGGATAAATAGACGCAACGAGTTGGCCCGCAGGAGCGTGCCGTCGAGATCCACAACTATGCAGGGGATTTCAGTCCGGGGGTCGGCTGACCGACCGGTCACTGTCTTTTCATGTCCATCGACCATGGGAAACGCAGGAGTGTTCGGTTACGGTAAAGTGCGAAATCAGGCACTACGGCCGGCGAAGCCGTCGTCACGGTGAGCACGGCCGTGCGGATGTCGGCATCGGGACGCACACGCCTGACAGCCTCGGCGATGGCGAGGAGCGTCACGCCACTGTCAGCTGCATCATCCACCACGAGCACTCGTCGTAACAGCGCGCCGGTCAGCTCACCGGGAAGTTCAACGCGCGGCACTCTCCGCTTCGGAAGCAGCGACAGCAAACGCGATTCGGCCACGCGCATGAGGTCGAGCACCGGCCGTGGGAGCGAGGCAAGCACACGCCTGAACGGGGATTTGGAGGCCGTCGAGGGACGGTGGAGCGAGACTATGGCGAGACGTGAGGCGGGGAAAAAGGGCACGAACTCGCGCGCCACGAACTCGCCTCCGGTGCGGATACCTATTATAAGTGATGGCGTGAAGCCCGACGCGGCTACCTCGCGGGCAAGATCGCGGCAGGCCGCGGTGAAATTATGACTGTCGAGCGTGATGACTCTCATTTGCTTTTCCTCCCATAGACCAACGGTGAGACACGGCGCAGCACTCCCTCCCCTAACATCGAAAGGAGTATGGCGAGCTTATTTTTCAACCTCACACGGGGGTTGAGCAGACTCCCCCGGCGGTGTGATCTGACGACATCCATGCACTCCTTGGCCACGGAGGCGTAGCGGCCCTCCTTATCGTAGGTCGCAAGAAGGCCATATATATTGAAATTGGCACTCAGACGCCTGTCGCGGGCGGCGGGAAGAAGTGCGGGACAGTGGGCCGACATATAGGCTTCGAGCCGACGGGTGACGTCAAGGACATCGAAGCGCGACGGCGTGAATGTGTTCGTTATGCTCGCCGGATTGTCGCGGTAGTAATAGACCGGGGTGTCGGTGACTGCAATCCGACCGGCCGCGAACGCCAGTTCATAGAACATATCGAGATCCTCGTAGGTGATCCCATGTCTGAACCGTATGTCGTCAAACAGTTCCCGACGGTAGAGCTTCGCCCAAGCTACGGGAACGAGTCCTGACGTCTGGTAAAGCACATCTTCAATGAACCCAACCGCATCCATGACACGCACAGCGGCTACGGCAGTCCTCTGCCCGTCGCCGTGGAGCACCGACGGATCAGATCCGCGCACCCAAGCGGCATGGACCATACGGCACCCCGTTTTTTCAGCAGCCCGGAGCATCGTGGCGATGCAATCGGGACTCATCGCATCGTCACTGTCAAGAAATGAAATCCACTCCCCTTTTGCGACAGCTATGGCCGCATTGCGCGCCGAAGAAAGCCCCTGATTGGACTGACGCAAGGGTCTGATCCGCGGATCGCGCGCGGCATATCCGGCTATGATTTCAGGCGTGGAGTCGGTCGATCCGTCATCGACCACTATCACCTCAATGTCACGACAGGTCTGCGCGAGCGCACTGTCAATGCACTCGCGCAGATAATCGGCGGCATTATATGCGGGAATAATGACGGAAACCATAATCAGGTCAACAGACGTGTGTCATGCTCGCGGCCCGGAGGAATAAGAGGGGATCACTGCCGCTGGAGCTCGAAACCGGCCGTCATGCCGTCGTACTGATTGAGGAGCGACGAAATGGTGGATATGCTGCTCTTGCCGGTGATCTTTCCAGCTTTCTCAACCAGTGTGAGAAGCTTGCTGACATCGAATGTGAGCTCCATCTTGTTGCCGTTCATCACAATATAGGCTTCCATCGAACCGACGTTGATCGATTTCAGGGCCTTGAAATGGAAGATGAAGTGGCCGGAAGCGTCGTCCTTGCTGATGGTGCCGCTGAGGTTGACGAGACGCGCCTTGAAGTTGAAAGTCGAGTCATTCTCGATGGTGAGCACGAGCGAGGTGAAACCGGCTGTGCGGTAATAGGGTTCGAGCTTTGCCTCGACCTGCGAAGCGGCGGCCGCACCGCCTGCCTTGAGGAGAAGGTTGTCGCTCTGGAACGAGACGGCCGGACCGGTGTATTTCCACGTTCCGACGAGCTTATCGACTGAGAGTGACGACGTGCCCACTCCGAGTTTGTTGGCCACTCCGGAGATCAGGTCACCGAGTCCGCCTTTCTGACTTGAGGTGGAATCGGTCTTTTGAGCCGCACCGGACTTGAGATTGCCGAGAATATCGTTGACATCCCAGTTTGAAGCGTGGATAGGTGACAGGGCCGACACGAGAATGCCGAGGAGCAGAGAGGCAAATAATTTTTTCATTTCGTTAATTATAAAAGGGTGTGTATTAATAGTCTAACGTTGCGTGATGTCATATAGTTCGGCAGCGGGGCGTCCTTTTTTTCCATGTCGATGACCACAGCGATGACACAAGCCATGAGTTGAGGCGGATCAATAAGCGAGAGTCACATGATCGAGCCAGAGAATGCTACCGAGCGACACACCCTCGACAGGATCAGGAGTGGTGATTACTCCGGCAGTCTCCTCGGCGATGGTGCCTATGGTGCAGGATGACGAGAACATTACCTTCAGCCCTTTGGCCTTCACTCCGAAATGCTCGTAGGTGACAGATGCCTTGAAAGCCGTGTAGCCGTTGGCCACGGGGAGATGAGCCGTCGCGGAGCCTATGACGACTCTCCGGCCGTCGATCTCGCCATAGACTTCGATTATGGCCAGACCGGTGTCGGACGGGTCGGACGACGAGGGGTTGTATTTGTAGTAACCGTTGAGCGACGTCGGGCGTGAGTTCCAATCCACCACGTCCCTGTAGGTCTCCTGCATGGTGGCCGGGTCAAAGGAATATGATCCGAGGAATAGCTTACCGGCCGCGCGCGACGCGATCTCAGGCACAATGGGCGAATATTTCAGATACGGCTGTCCGGTCTGGGTGTAGTCCGGGATGATAGGGCCGTTGAGGTCGAAAGCCACGCTTTGCAGACAGACGGCGAAGCTTGTTTCATCGGTCTCGGCGTTGACGGTGAAGACGGAGGGCTGCATGTACCAAGTGTTATGGTTGGAACTGTGGCGGCAGAAGGTCTTGGCATTGGTATTGGCCCACTCCTTGGGGACACGCTGGTCATACGAACGGTGGTTCTGCCAGTTGAATATCGCCACGGTTGTCTGCGAGTAGCGTCCGCCACAGGGGAGATTGTCATACTCAATGCCGTTCTTACGATCCTCGAACTCGGCATTCGGGAGCGAGGGGGTGGATTCGGTGGAGAAACGCTGTGAAGGAGTGAAATCGTCACTGCCCGGTTTACCCATCATGGTTGATGTGAGTGTGTAGGAGGTTGATGGCGTAAGGTTGGTTATCACCACTATTCCGCGATCGGGATAGCGGGCAAGCACGGAGGCCGGCGCACCGTTAAGGTAGGGACGGAGACCGCGGACCACCATTGCACGGAGTTCCTCATCGGCGGCGTTGACGCGTATGCACCCGTAGGTGGCGAAGGCATCCACCTCAAGGGTGAAGTCGGGCATGTAACGGCTCATTACGAAGTCACCACGCACCTCATTACAGTAAAGTATGCGCGCGGTGATCCCGGAGTTTCCCTCCGGAATGACGAAGCGGACGTTGTAAGTGCCGGCATTGACATCATCGCCGGTCGGCTCGACACTTATGATGGACGTCGGATGCCAGTGACCGGCATCGTCAAGGAGTTCGATTGCAACATTCGAGCCAAAATCATTGGCGAGGGTGGTGACGGTGATGTCGGCTTCCTTCGCTCCGACCATCACGGAGGGGACAGAGGTGACAGTTATGTCCATAGGGACGGTGCGGATCGTTGCCATGACAGGTATTCCGACCCTGTCGTCATTGTCACGGGCCAAGAGACCGATAGTGGTGAGGGCCTGAGCGTCGTTGAGGAATACGAGATGGCCGAGGAAGTCGGTGAAATCGATCTCTATCGCATCTGACGAGCCTCCGATTTTCAGTTCCAGCGATTCCAAGAGTGATTTTTGAGCAGGCTCAAGATTCAGGAGGTCGCACTGTTCGGGCACACCGATGGAGTTAAGGCTCTGGGAGTTGACGGTCATGACTATTCTTGCTATCGGTGACGCACCTCTGACGGATACCTTGACCGGCTCGGACGGACTCTCACCTTCGGGAAGCACGTATGTCTCACCGGGATTCCAACCCAGAGGGGTGATGACCGGTGGCGGCGAGGCAAGGAAAGCGTCATCGAGAAGACGGCGTGATGTCTGACCGCTGACCGTGCAGCTCACTTCAGGGATGCCGTCGGGACTGACGGCGAGGTCGATCGTATAGTCATAAAGCACTCCGCTCTTCGCATCGGTCAGCTCCGCAGCCTTGTAGCCGGCAAGAGTGCCGTCGGGGAGTGTGAGTTCGAGATAGAGTGATGTCGTGCCGGGAAGGAGATAGAGCACTCCGTCGTCCGACGGCAGATAGTCGAAGTAACCGCCTCCGACAGCATGGAGATAGGCCCGGACAGATGAAAAATAATCGAGGACAGTGGGAGTGAAATGCACCATGTTGGCGGTACTCACAGGCCGGAGGGTCAGCTCGGCGGTAGTTACGTCGCCGGGCAGAAGATCGACCTTGTCCTCGGCAAGATAATAGGGGCTGTCGAAGCCCTCGCTGGCATATCCGTGGAAAGCTTCGATATAATATGTTCCGACATAATAGATGCCGTCCTGAGGAAAATCACCGAATGAGGTCCACACGTGTGAATAGTCACCTGCAAGTGAACGTATGGCCATACTCACATCCGCAGGAGCAGGCGCGCTGAAGTCTGTTGCGCCAACGATCGTTCCGTCGGGGTACGTGAATGTGTTATCAATACTGACGTTTACCGACAGTCTGGCTGTCCCGGTGTCGGTGACACTGCTATTTTCGCTGCACGAGGCCATGACGGACAGGCAGAATAGCCCCACAAGCACTCGGAGTAAAGGGCGGCGGATAACGGACATGAGATTGGTTTATTTGGATGTTTCTTCAGTCTGATATGGCAGAGGGGAGTGGAGGGTTATCAAGTGATTCCAAGACGATTAAATATCCGGTTGTAGGGCCTGCGCTCGCGCTGGCCGAATTCCATGCTTATTGCCATAAATACTCGAATCACGGCCAACGCGAGCGCAGGCCCTACAACCGATTTAATTCTGGGATTGTCTCCCCTGTTTAGTTTCAACGACAGATACGTGTCAGAGTGTCACATGCTCGGCGCGTACAGGCGTGTGCATGAATGTCCCTGCAAGTGCAGTGAATTTGTCGGGATTCTCGGTGGTGAGATAGGTACAGTTGCCGCCACGGGTGCATACGGCATCCATTTCGGGATGGCGCGCAAGGTATTCGCGCAGGCTTGCGGCCACGAGTTCGCCCTGAGTGATGATGGTGGCGCGACCGGCCACCTGACGGCGGATCTTATCGATCAGCAACGGATAGTGTGTACATCCGAGGATTATAGTGTCAGTGTCGGGCTCCTGTGCGAAAAGTTCCTCGACATATTTCTCCACAAAATAGTCTGCTCCGGGCGAGTCATACTCGCGGTTCTCGACGAGGGGCACCCACATGGGGCATTCGACAGAGACAGTGCGGAACTGCGGGAAGAATTTTGCGATCTCGATGTCGTAGGTGCCGGAGCTGACAGTGCCGGGTGTTCCGAGCACACCGATGTTTCCGTTCTTGGTAATCGAGCCGAGAGCCTCGACGGTAGGGATGATGATGCCGAGGACGCGGCGGGAGCTGTCCCATCCGGGAAGATCCTTCTGCTGTATGGAGCGCAGGGCCTTGGCGGACGCTGTGTTGCAGGCAAGGATGACGAGATGACAGCCACGCTCGAAAAGCGTCTTGACCGCCTCGCGTGTAAATTCATAGACCACATCAAACGAACGTGTACCGTAAGGGGCACGTGCATTGTCTCCGAGATAGATATAGTCATATTCGGGGAGAGCTGCGCGGATTTCTTTGAGGATGGTCAGGCCACCGTAGCCTGAGTCAAAAACGCCGATAGGGCCTGCTGCTGAAGGAAACATAGGCGGAAAAGATTATTTAATGATAAGTATGGGTGTGGAAACGCAAGGGGATTTTATGACAATCTCCGGCTGCAAGCAAAACGCCTCGCAGCCGGAGATTGTTGAAAGGTATTGAAATGTTTTTCAAAATACGGATCAATGCGGCTGATCAGGCTACGACCGTAAGAAGATAATTATAGACGTAGCTTACGATACCGAGGCCGATGATGCCGGCGACGCAGATCCACATGCCGAGACGTTCGCTGCAAGCTGAACGGAATGTGGCGATGGGATTTTCGCTGTCATTGATGAACATTGCCTTCACAACAAGGAGATAATAGTAGAGGGAGATGATGGTGTTGATGAGGGCGATGAGCACGAGGACATAGAGCGCAGCCGAGTTGGTGCCGTTGAGAGCCGAGGTGAACACGAAGAACTTGCTGAAGAATCCTGCGAAGGGGGGAATACCTGCGAGTGAGAACATGGCAAGCATCATCGTGAAGGCGAGACGGGGATTTGTCTTGTAGAGACCGTTGTAGTCAGTCATGTCAAGCTTGCCGGTCGCATTCTCGATAGCTCCGATGACACCGAAGGCGGCGAGGTTGGAGAAGATATAGACAAGCGTGTAGAACATGAGGGCTGAAACACCCATGGCATTGTCACCGACGATGGCAAGCATGATGTAGCCGGCCTGTGAGATTGACGAGAATGCGAGGAAGCGTTTCATGTTGGTCTGACGCATCGCAAAGAGGTTACCGATGGTGATGGTGAGGATGATGAGTGCGTAGAGCATCCATTCCCATGCAGCCTCATAGACTGAACCGAACACCTGAGTGAGAACCACGAGGAAAGCGAAAGCGGCTGAACCCTTGGAGATGACTGACAGGTAAGAGGTGACTGATGTAGGTGCGCCCTGATACACGTCGGCAGTCCAGAGATGGAAGGGAACAAGCGAGATCTTGAATCCGAAACCAGCCATAACGAATGCGAGGGCCACGGCGAGCATCACACCCATGTTGCCGCAGAGGGCAGCGGCGATGCCACTGTAATAGAGAGTGCCGGAAAGACCATAGACAAACGAGAGACCCATCAGAAGGATGGCAGAAGAGAATACGGCGGTAAGTACATACTTGATGGCCGCTTCGTGGCTCTCATAACGCTTCTTGTCAAAGGCAACGAGGGCGCAGAGGGGGAGCGATGCAGTCTCAAGTCCGATGATGAACATCAGGAAGTGGCGGCTTGAGATCATCAGATACATGCCGAGGAGCGTCAGCAGGATCAGTTCGTAAAATTCACCGCGACGAACGGAGATGAATTCCGAATTGGCCCATTTGATGGACTGGATGAGGACGATGAACACACCGACATTGAGGATGTTCTTGATCGCAACGATCGTAGGTGTCGTGACATACATGCCTGCGAATGCGGATGTAGCGGGGGCACATGCCTGCCCGAAACCGGCGAGTGTCAGGAGACCGAAGAAGATAATTGCGATGCCGGGGACATTCTTACCGGCCTTCGGGGAGCAGAAGGTATCGTAGAGAAAGACTAATAGGAATACGATTAACAATCCTATTTCCTGCTTGAGTGCTAAAAACTGTGAGTAATCCATTGCTATTAATCCGTGATTAGTTCAGACCGATTACAGTGAAGATTGCGGGACTGAAAGTGAACTTGATAAGATCGGCAAAGAAGTTGGGGAAGCAACCGATGCAAGCCACACAGATGATGAGTGTAGCGGTCGAGAGGCGTTCCCACCACTTGGCATCGGTGAGTGTGAGATGATGCTCGTCATAGACCGGACCGTAGAGGAGCTTACCGACGACGCGGAGGATATAGACCGCAGTGGTGACGATGGAGCTGCAGGCCACGATGACGAAGATGCGGTGGAAGAGGTCAGTATGCTCGAACGATCCGACGAAGATGGTCATTTCGGCCACAAAGCCGGAGAGACCGGGGAGACCGAGCGAGGCCATGCCTGCGATGACGTAGCATACGGAGAGGTAAGGGAGGATCTGCATCATACCACCCATCTCGCGGATGTCGCGTGTGTGTGTACGACCGTAGATCATACCGATGAGAGCAAAGAAGAGGGCTGTCATGAGACCGTGAGAAAGCATCTGCATGATCGCACCGGTCATTGCTGTGGTGTTGAGCATGAGGATTGCGAAGAGCACCAGACCGCAGTGTGACACCGATGAGTATGCGTTGATGTACTTGAGGTCATTCTGCACACATGCGCTGAACGCACCATAGACAACCGAGATACCTGTAAGGATAAGGAAGATCCATGCAAGTTCGTGAGCGGCGTGGGGCATGAGGTAGATAGCCACACGGAAGCAGCCATAGCCTCCGAGTTTCATGAGCACACCTGCGTGGAGCATCGAGACAGCCGTAGGGGCTGATGCGTGACCGTCGGGTGACCATGTGTGGAAGGGGAACATAGCACCGAGGACACCGAAGCCGACGAAAGTCATCGGGAAGAGGAATTTCTGCCAGCCGTGGCTGATGGCGTCATATTCGGCGATCTGAAGGATGTTCCAAGTGAGGGGCTGACCTTCGGGAGCCGAATGGTAGTAAATACCGATGAGACCGAGCATGAGGAAGGCTGAACCACCCATGAGCATAAGGGTGAGCTTCATGGCCGAATAGTTCTTGTTGCCGCTACCCCAAACGCCGATGAGAAGGTACATCGGGATAAGTGCGACCTCATAGAACATGAACATGGTGAAAAGGTCGATCGAAATAAAGAAACCATACACACCGGTGGAAAGAAGGATGAGCCAGAGGAAAAATTCCTTGGGCTGGGGAATCTCCCACGATGCGAAGCTACCGGTGATGAGAATGATACCGGTAAGAATGAGCATGGCGATCGAGATACCATCGACTCCGACGGCAAGATTGATGTTGAGGGGAGCGAACCACTGCCAAGAGTCAACCCAAAGCATTGGGGCGTCAGCTCCGGCGGCACGAAGCGCGAGATAGTCAACAAGAAGCCATACGGAGAGGGCTGTCAGAGCGACTGAACCCGTGACGGCCACTGCACGGATCTGCTTGATGTTCCGGCAGAGGGCGAGCCCCAGCATCATGACCAAGGGGATCACCACGAAGTAAATTAATATATTGGAAAACATATCGTTACTATAAATTTCAGCACGTTATTAGATTCAGAGGACACACACTGCGACTATGAGGCCGAGAACGACGGCACCCATGAGATACCACCAGATATACATCTGCACCTTGCCGCTCTGGAATCCCTTGATGGCTACGGAAGCCTTGTTGGTCACGATGGCGAGACCATTCATAGTTCCGTCGATAATGTGACGGTCGAACCATGCGATGGGCTTACAGATACCGTCGAAGATGATGCGGCGGGTGACAAAGAGATAGATCTCATCCCAGTAGAAGCGGTGGAGAGCAGCAGTCCAGAGCCAGCGGCACGAATCGGCCATGCGGCGGGGACGATCATTCTCCTTGATATAGAGCCATCTTGCAAAGAAGATACCGCAGCAAGCCACTGCGACAGAGAGGCCGGCAACGCCATAGTTCAGATGGATGTGATACTCATGTCCGTCAAATGTCACGAACTCTCCGAAAGGAATGAGACCGCAGACAGTCGAGACGATCGCAAGGAAAATCAGAGGGAATGTCATGGCTGCGCCCGGATCGTGGGGAAGATGACCGTGGTGCTCCTTGGCATAGTCAGGATTGTTCCACCAGAACACGAGGTAGTACATACGGAACATGTAGAAGGCGGTCATACCGGCGATAATCGTCATCCAGACACCCCAGAAGGTATGGTTGGCGAAACATGCCACGAGGATCTCGTCCTTGGACCAGAAACCGGCGAAGGGAGGGATACCGGCGATGGCGAGACAGCCGATGAGGAAGGTGATATGAGTGATGGGCATGTATTTGCGGAGACCACCCATAGCGGTGTAGTTGTTCGAGTGAACTGCGTGGATGAGCGAACCTGCACCGAGGAACAGGAGGGCCTTGAACATCGCGTGAGTGAAGAGGTGGAACATGGATGCCATGTAACCGAGACCTTCGTGGATAGCGACATTGTCACGTGAAGCAACACCGAGCGATACCATCATGAACGCGATCTGCGAGATAGTTGAGAAAGCGAGGATACGCTTGATGTCGATCTGCGTGCAGGCAACCATAGCGGCATAGAAGGCAGTGGCCGCACCGACAACGGTGACAAACATCAGGGCCGAGTCCTCAAGCATGTAGAGGGGGAAGAGGCGTGCAACGAGATAGACACCTGCGACAACCATCGTAGCGGCGTGGATGAGAGCCGATACGGGGGTCGGGCCTTCCATTGCGTCGGGAAGCCAGATGTGGAGAGGGAGCATGGCTGACTTACCCATACCACCGGTGAAGATGAGCACGAGAGCCCAAGTAAGGGCAGAAGCACCGAGGAAGGAGGCACCGCCGAAGCTTGCGAGTACGCCCTGCGGATTCTGAGTCATCGGGAGGAAGTCGAGCTGCTGGGTGTAGAACGACAGCACGAGGATACCGATGAGGAAGCCGAGGTCGGCGAAGCGCGTTACGATGAATGCTTTCTTACAAGCCGAGATGGCTGAGGGAAGGGTGTAGAAGAAACCGATGAGGAGGAACGATGATGCACCCACAAGCTCCCAGAAGATGTACATCTGGAAAATGTTGGTAGCGACAACGAGGCCGAGCATCGAGAAGCTGAAGAGCGAAAGGAAAGCGTAGTAACGCTGGAAGCCTTTCTCACCTTCCATATAGCCGAGCGAGTAGATGTGGACCATGAACGAGATCGTCGGGATGACGATGAGCATCAGGGCTGAAATCGGGTCGAGAAGGAAACCGAGCTTGATGGCAAGATTGGGAGTGAACTGCAGCCAAGTCTGGTTGAACACCACGTACTGCAGACGGTTCGTGCCGTCGATAAATTCAGGATTTCCTGAGAAATAATAGGTGAACGCCGTGTAATAGGACAAGATCAACACGGTTCCCATGCCGAGCGAACCAAGGATGCCGGCGAGTTTGTGGCTCATCTTAACTCCCGCCAGTCCCAGAAGGAGGAACATGAAGAGGGGGATGGCCAATATAAGAATAGGTATTGTAATATCCATAGGGCGTGATTAATTTTTCATTTTTGTTGCGTCACGAACGTCAATATTTTTGCTGACCCTGAAGAGGTTGACGATGATAGCGATGGCGAGCGCGGTCTCGGCGGCGGCAATAGCGATGCCGAAGAGAGTGAACATCCATCCTTCCATCGATGTGGGGAAAAGATAGCGGTTGAAAACCACGAAGTTGATATCGACCCCGTTGAGCATAAGCTCAAGGGAGATAAGCATGGCGATCATGTTGCGGCGTGTCAGGAAGCCATAGACGCCACAGCAGAACATCACGAGGGCCGGGACGAGATACCAGATCAATGTAATATCCATGATGATAGTTGTGATTAGCGTTTACGGGCGATTACTACGCCACCGATTATACATGCGAGTAACAACACACTGACAGCCTCGAAGGGAAGGAGATACTGCTCATAGCCCGTACCCAGCATTGCCTGACCGATGCGCTGCATGGTCGGATTGGCCATTGCGGGGAGCGATGTGAAGAGGTCGGCGCAACGTGAGCAGAGAGCCCAACCGCATGCTCCGGCAGTAGCCACCGCACCGATGATGCCGAGGATTTCTTTCCTTGAGGTTAACTGCTGACTGTTGTCACCGGGGTGAGTCGTGAGCAGGATCGCAAACACGAAGAGGACCACAATACCGCCGGCATAGACAGCAATCTGCACAGCGCCGAGAAACTCATAGTCAAGCTTGAAATAAAGGGCGGCAGTGGCAAAGAGCACGAATAGCAGATATGTGGCCGCACGCAGGATCTTGCGCGTGGTGACAGTCAGTACCGAGAAGATGACAATCGCAAGCGCGATTATCCAGTAACAAATTGTACTTCCTACTGATTCCATATACTGTGATAGTAATTAATTTAGAGTTAGTTGGCGTCGGGAGTCTTACCGGCCTCACGCTGAGCCTTGAGGGCAGCAGCTTTTTCGAGTGCTGCACGGATCTTGGCTTCCTTCACCGGATCGCCGGCTGCGGCTGCGAGAGCCTTGGCAGCGGCATCATTCGGTTCAGCGGCCTTAGGGGCGGGAGCGGCTTCTGCAGCTTTCGAAGCGGCTCCGGCTGCAGCGGCCTTCTTAGCCTCGGCAGCTGCCTTGGCGGCTGCGATCTTGGCCTCCTTCTCGGCCTTCATGCGGGCAATTTCCTCAGGAGTGGGTTGCGGCTCCTCCTTTTCAGGAAGATAGTTGAGTTTCTTGACGAGTTTGCTGCGCGTGAAGACTGCCTGCTCGAAATCGTTGCTGAATTCGAGTGCGTCCGTCGGACAGTTCGTGACACAAAGCTGACAGAACGTACAGCTTCCGAGGTCATACATGTACTTGTCAAGTTTCTTTTTTTTCTTGCCGTCCCAAGTCTCGACAGTCTTTATGTCAAGGTTGATAGTAGAGTTGGGACATACGCGCTCACAAGTTCCGCAGGCGATACACTTGTGGTTGCCCTGATCGTCATACTTGAGAGTCAGGACAGCCCTGAAGCGGTCGGCAACGGGGAGATTGTCGCGGTTGTCAGGATACTCTTCAGTGATTTTGGGGGTGACAAATTCCTTACCGGTCACTTGCATACCTTTAAGAAGGCTTGCAATGCCGGAGCCAAGATTTGAGAAATACTCTTTTACACTTCCCATGTCGGTTTATTATCTGTTGTGCTATATAAATTCGTAGATTTGACTTTGCGTGGACGGTATCAATCGTTTTTGATCTGACCGCCGACGATGTCGAGAAGTTCGGTCGTGATACTCTGCTGTCGCAGTTTGTTGAACTCCAGCTGGAGTTGCTCAAGGAGTTTTTTGGCATTGTCGTTCGCACTCTGCATGGCCATTATTCGGGCGGCCTGCTCTGAAGCACGGTTCTCGGTGAAAACTTCCTGCACCACGGCGAGGAGGAACATCGGGAGAACTGAAACGAAGATCGTGGCCGCGTCAGGCTCGAAGATATACGGACGGCAGATGGCCTTGACATCTTCGTTCTTGAAAGCATCGGAGCTGACGGGCAGGAGCTGGTCACATTTGGGACGCTGCCGGCTCACTGACTGGAAATTCATGTAGAGGAGGTCGATACGGTCAAAGTCAGCCGCGAGGAAGCGGTCTTCCAGACGGCGGGTGAAAGCTTTGACAGCATCACCGGAGGATTTGGAATCCACATCGGCCTGCTGCTCAACACTCACTCCGGGGAGAGCCATGCGCGAAGTGGCCTTGGCCATTTTTGATCCTACGGGGATAACGGCTATCTTCACATTCTCGCCGAAACGCTCCCGATAGGAACGGACGGTGGCAAGGAGCTCCTTGAAGATATTGATATTGTAAGCACCGCAAAGGCCGTCATCCGAACCAAAGACCACGACGGCTATCGACTTCACTTCGCGTTCCTCTGTGAGGGGGGAAGAGAACTCGGCATCAGCCGAAAGAAGATTGCCGATGATATTCTCGATCTGCTGACGGAATGGAAGAAGGCGACGCAGATCCGACTCGGCGCGGTGCATTTTGGCCGAGGAGATCATCTTCATAGCTCCGGTGATTTTCTCACTGGAAGCTACTGAGCCGATTCGTCCTTTAAGTTCACGAAGTGTAGCCATGATTGAGGTAAATGACTGTCAGTGATTTGATTCGTTTATTCTGTTCGGAGTTGCGACGCACTTCCGCTGCGGAAGTGCGTCCAGCTCTCCATGATTTCTTATTTATATGATCCTGAGATCTGTGTGGCGGCCTCTGAGAGTTTGGCAGCGACGTCGTCATCAAGCTTTCCGGCACGGATGGAATCCATGACTTCAGGATACTTGGTGTTGACGAGCTGGAGGAAGTTCTTTTCAAACTCAGCCACCTTATCGAGGGGCACATTCTCAAGCAGACCCTTGGTACCGCAGAAGATCACGGCAACCTCGTCCTCGACCTTCATCGGTGAGTACTGCGGCTGGATGAGAAGGCGTTCGTTCTTACGGCCTTTATCAATTGTGCGTGCGGTCACGGGGTCGATATCGCCACCGAACTTGGTGAATGATTCAAGCTCGCGGAACTGTGCCTGATCAATCTTGAGTGTACCGGCCACTTTCTTCATCGACTTGATCTGTGCATTACCACCCACACGGGATACGGAGATACCTACGTTGATGGCAGGACGGATACCGCGGTTGAAGAGTGCGGTCTCAAGGAAGATCTGACCGTCGGTGATTGAGATTACGTTTGTGGGGATGTAGGCCGACACGTCACCTGCCTGAGTCTCGATGATTGGGAGCGCGGTGAGCGAACCGCCGCCTTTCACCTTGCCTTTGAGCGAGGCGGGAAGGTCGTTCATGTTCTCGGCCACCTGCTGGTTGTCGATAATCTTTGCCGCACGTTCGAGCAGACGGCTGTGGAGATAGAAAATATCGCCGGGGTATGCCTCACGGCCGGAAGGACGCTTGAGCACGAGCGAGATCTCGCGATAAGCGACAGCCTGCTTCGAGAGATCATCATAGACGATGAGGGCGTCGCGGCCGGTGTCACGGATGAATTCGCCGATCGCTACTCCTGCAAAGGGTGCGTAGTAACGCATCGAAGCTGAGTCGGCTGCAGTAGCCGCTACGACGACTGTATAGTCAAGCGCACCGTGCTGACGGAGGGTCTCCACGATGGCTGCCACTGATGAAGCCTTCTGGCCGATGGCCACATAGATGCAATAAACGGGCTTGCCGGCTTCAAAATTGGCCCGCTGATTGATGATGGTATCGATGGCGATGGCAGTCTTGCCGATCTGACGGTCACCGATGATGAGCTCACGCTGACCACGACCTATGGGCACCATTGAATCGACTGCCTTGAGACCGGTCTGCAGAGGCTGCTTGACCGGCTGACGGAAGATCACGCCCGGAGCCTTACGCTCAAGAGGCATGTGGAGGAGTTCGCCCTGAATGGGACCGCGACCGTCGATGGGTTCGCCGAGTACGTTTATGACGCGTCCGAAAACACCGTCGCCCACTTTGATCGAGGCGATCTCGCCAGTGCGCTTAACGGTCATGTTTTCAGTCACGGTATTTACATTATTGAGCAGGATGACACCCACATTACTCTCCTCAAGGTTGAGGGCCACACCTTTCACTCCGTTTTCAAATTCAACAAGCTCGTTGGCGCAGACATTGTCGAGGCCATAGACACGGGCCACACCGTCGCCGACTTCGAGGACAACTCCGGTTTCCTCAAATGAGACCTTGGAGTTGATATTCTCCAGCTGCTGTTTTAATACCTGAGAAATCTCGCTTGGATTAATCATTGTTATATCTGGGTGAAAATGGTTAGTTGCTTAAAAGTTTAATACGCAATTGTTTGAGTTCATCAGCGACAGAAGCGTCAAGCTTCTCGTTGTCAATCGTCACTGTGAAGCCACCGATGAGATCGGGATCGACGCGATGGTGATATTCCATCGTGCCGCCGTTGAGATGACGCTCGATGAGCGATTTCAGACGATCCTCCTCAGCTGCACCCATTGGAGCGGCCGATGTGACGGTCACAAGGTAGATGTGGTGCTCGCTACGATATATTTTCATGTAGGCAAGAGCTATGTCGCGCGCAGCGTCGAGGCGATTGTTCTCGGCCAGAAGCTGGAGGAAACGAGCATAGACTTCATCCTTATCCGATGCGCCGGCGGCAGTGGTGAGAAGTTTCACCTTGTCGGGCGCGGGGATAAAAGGATTGGCCACGGCCTGCTGGAGCGAGGGCTCGGTGACAAAGGAGCTTTCAAGCCCGTGCATAAGCTCATAAATGCGGGCATCAGCACCCTTTTCAGAGGCGAACTCGAAAAGGGCCTTCGCGTAGCGGCTGGGGATGAGACCTTGGTTCATTGCGTGGAGATGAGAGCCTTAGAGGATGAGTAAATCTTTGATAGAGTTAATTATAGTCAGGGGCCGGGAGTCGGAGACCTGTAATCCGGAGTCGGGAGTACCGGTGTCGTTACACAATGTGTCCGACACCGGTGTTCCCCGCGACATCAGTTCTGTTTTTCCATCTCGTCGAGCAGGGAGCTGACGAGCTGTTCCTGAGCTTTCTCGTCCTTCATCTGATTGCGCACGACTTTCTGTGCGATATCGAGAGCGAATGATGAGACTTCGTTGCGGAACTGCTGCTCGGCTTGTTTGCGTTCCTGTTCGATAGACACTTTAGCTGCGTCCATCACCTTCTTTGCCTCTGACTGTGCTGCAGAGCGGGCTTCCTCGATGATCTGAGTCTTCATCTTGTCGGCCTCACGCAGCATGTCGGCCTGCTGGCGACGTGCGTCGGCTATGTATTTATCCGCCTCTTCGCGGGCATGGTCAAGCTGTTGTTTGGCATTTTGAGCATACTCCACACCTTTGTCGATGAGGTCGGCTCGGTCAGACACCCCTTTCATGATCACCGGCCAGCCCCACTTCCAGAGAACGAAGAAGAGGATGGCGAATGACACGAACATCCAGAATACCAGACCGAAATCAGGCGTGAAAAGTTCCATACTTTCAAATAGTTGAAGGTTGGATTAGCCCACAAACATTGCGAGGATACAAACGATGACAGCAAAGAGAGCCACACCTTCGATAAGGGCGGCGATTACGATCATGTTACTGCGGATATCGCCGGTTGATTCGGGCTGACGGGCAATTGCTTCCATGGCTGAGCCACCGATCTTACCGATACCGATACCGGCACCAATTGCTGCGATTGCTGCACCGATACATACGCCGATGCCGAGTGTTCCTTCGATAGCTGCTAAAATCATTGCTAACATAATTGCGGGAGATTTAATGGTTTATTTTGATAGTTTTTTAAGTTATGCGGGATTTGTTGCCGGAGTCTTATCCGTCACGGCGGGAGTTTCTGAGGCCGAATGGCTGTCATCTTTCTTATGCTCGCCATGACCGTCCTCCTGCCCGAGGGCAATGAAGAGGGTGGAGAGCATGGTGAACACGTATGCCTGAATGAAGCTCACGAGGACGTCGATCAGAAGCATGAACACCGAGAAAATAATGCTGACCACGGCTGTCGCCCCTGTAACAGCAGGGCCCATGATTGCAAAAATAAAGATAAGGAGGGTCAGAACTATGACGATCATGTGACCACCCATCATATTCGCAAACAGACGGACCGTAAGCGCAGCCGGTTTGGTGAAAATACCGAAGACCTCGATGAGAGGCATGATGGGGATGGGCCATTTGAGCCACCAAGGCACATCCGGATTAAAGATTTCCTTCCAATAATGCTTCGTGGCGAATATATTGGTGATAAGGAAAGTGAGTATCGCAAGTACGAGAGTCACCGCGATGTTGCCGGTGAGGTTCGCACCTCCGGGGAACACGACGATGAGTCCGAGAAGGTTCATCACAAGGATGAAGAAGAACACAGTCAGCAGATATGGTGCAAATTTGTTGGCTTTATCCTTGAGGGTAGGTTTGATGACTCCGTCATAGATAAAGAGAATCAGAAATTCAATAGCACCGGTCATCTTACGCGGGCCTTTCATGCCCTGAGTGCGATGCCACTTGGCCACAGACAGGATACACCAGATGACGACGAGGACGGAGATGAAGAGTCCGCAGACATTCTTAGTGATGGAGATATCGACGACAGGCTTCACTTCATTACCATCAATGATCTCTACGACCTTACCCTTATAGGGGCTCTCCTTGCCTGCAACCTTGAACTCGGCATTGCCGTCACGATAGACAGCTCCATGCTCGACGCGCGATGAGGAGAATACATGCAGACCGTCAGATCCCCATACGATGATGGGGAGCGGAATTGACTTATGGTGATTGAAGGGCATCTCCCAACCATAACGGTCACCGAGGTGCTCGAAGATAATACCTTGAGCATCCACCTTGCCGCTGCCGTCCTCCTTAGCATCAGCCGCATGATCAGTTTCGGCAGACGCCACGACGGGGAGCAGAAGGGCTATGACAGCCAAGATAAGAGTCGTGAATATGTTTCTTTTCATCGTCACCATAGAGTTAGTAAATGCAGACCGACACAATATTTGAATCGACATCGACGATTCCGCCTTCAACGCCAACCTTGTGTTCCTCACCGTCGGCGGCAGTGTAGCGGATGTCGCCGGGAGTAAGGGTTGAGATCAGGGCTGCGTGGCCGGGGAGAACGGTGAAAGCACCCATTGCACCGGGAAGATGCACGACTTTTACTTCACCCTGAAAGACTATGTCTTCGGCCGATATGATTTTGAGTGTCATTTCTGTGTCTGCTGATGAGTGTGAGAGACTTTATTTGGAATTCTGAGAGACCTGACGAATTATTTCACTACCTCGGCAAGGAGTTTCTTACCCTTGGCAATAGCGTCGTCAATAGTACCGACATTGAGGAACGCCTGTTCGGGATACTCGTCCATTTCGCCGGAAAGGATCATCTTGAAGCCTCGGATAGTCTCGCTGAGGGGCACCATCACACCGGGGAGACCGGTGAACTGCTCCGCTACATGGAAAGGCTGCGAGAGGAAACGCTGTGCACGGCGAGCACGGGCAACGACGAGTTTGTCCTCGTCGGAAAGCTCATCGACACCGAGGATGGCGATGATATCCTGAAGCTCGTTGTACTTCTGGAGGAGCTGCTTGACAGCCTGAGCGGTATTGTAGTGATCCTCACCGATAATGTTGGGATCGAGGATACGCGATGTTGATTCAAGGGGATCGACGGCAGGATAGATACCGAGCTCGGAGATCTTACGCGAAAGCACGGTAGTGGCGTCGAGGAAGCTGAAGGTCGTTGCAGGAGCGGGGTCGGTCAAGTCATCCGCAGGCACATAGATAGCCTGTACGGAAGTGATCGAACCGTTCTTGGTCGAAGTGATTCGTTCCTGAAGCGCACCCATCTCGGAAGCGAGTGTAGGCTGATAACCCACGGCCGAAGGCATACGGCCGAGAAGAGCCGACACCTCAGAACCGGCCTGAGTGAAACGGAAGATGTTGTCGATAAAGAGAAGGATGTCCTTACCGCCGCCATCCTGATCACGGAACTGCTCGGCAACCGTCAGACCTGAAAGAGCCACACGCAGACGTGCGCCCGGGGGTTCGTTCATCTGGCCGAACACGAGGGTGGCCTGTGACTGTGCCACTTGGTCCATATCTACGTCGGCAAGATTCCATTCGCCTTTTTCCATGCCTTCCTCAAACTTCTTGCCATATTTCATGACACCGCTCTCGATCATCTCGCGGAGGAGGTCGTTACCCTCGCGGGTACGCTCACCCACACCGGTGAACACAGAGAAACCGCTGTGACCCTTGGCAATGTTGTTGATAAGCTCCATGATGAGCACGGTCTTTCCTACACCTGCGCCACCGAACAGACCGATCTTACCACCCTTGCTATATGGTTCGAGAAGGTCGATCACCTTGATACCGGTGAAGAGAATCTCCGTACCGATCGTGAGATCCTCAAATTCAGGAGCGGGCTGATGGATCGCACGCAGGTCATCGCGCTTGAGTTCGGGGAGACGGTCGATCGCATCACCGAGCACATTGAGCAGGCGACCCTTCACCTGATCACCCGTAGGCACAGCGATAGGACGCTCAAGGTTATCGACACGCATTCCGCGACGCAGGCCATCGGTACTTTCCATCGAAACACAGCGGACAGTGTCTTCACCAATATGCTGCTCGACTTCGAGGATGGTCTCCGCACCGTTGTCATTGACGACACGGAGGGCGGTATAGATGGGCGGGATGATGTTGTCATCACCTTCGAAAATCACATCGACTACCGGGCCGATGACTTGGGCGATTTTACCGTATTTTTCACTCATCGCGTTTAGATTTTTTGGCATGCAGACCGTTCGACCGGACTACTTGGGGGGATTGGAGTTATAATTTTGAGGAAATTAGCTTAGAGATAGAGCTTATAGGTCACGATAAGAACCATAAGCACGAGGTTGAAGAGGTTGATGGGAAGGAGATACTTCCATTCGAGGGTCAGAAGCTGGTCGATACGCAGACGGGGGAATGTCCACTTGAACCAGATGATGATGAACGAGAGGGCGATAGCCTTGCCGATGAACCAGATGAACGAGGGGATATAGTCCATGATATGGTTGAACGCATCAAGACCGGGGATGTGGAGGGGCATCCAGCCTCCGAAGAAGAGGAGCGCGGCCACACCTGAAACGATGAAGAGGTTGAGATACTCGGCGAGGTAGAAGAAACCGAAGTGGATACCGGAATACTCAGTGTGGTAACCGGCGGTAAGCTCGCTCTCGGCTTCAGGAAGGTCAAACGGGCCACGGTTGGTCTCGGCCGTACCTGCGATCATGAAGATGACAAAGGCAATTATGGCAGGGATATGGCCTGAGAAGATGAACCAGAGATGATTCTGGGCTTCAACGATACCGCCGACTGACATCGTTCCGGCCATGACGACCATGGTAACGACGCAGAGACCCATCGAAAGTTCGTAGCTGATCATCTGGGCACCTGAACGGAGCGCACCGATAAGGGTGAACTTATTGTTGGATGACCATCCGGCCAACAGGATACCGAGCACGCCGATGGACGATACGGCAAGCAGGAAGAAGATGCCGACATTGAAGTCGATGATCTGAAGGCCGTTGCCCCACGGAAGCACCGCAAACGCGAGCATCGAGGCAATGATGACGAGATAAGGCGCGAGGGCGAAGAGGAATTTGTCGATATGGTTCAGTGAGATAAGCTCCTTGATGAGAATCTTGAACATATCGGCGATACTCTGCATCAAGCCCCAAGGGCCTACACGGTTAGGGCCGAGACGACACTGGAAGTAGGCACATACTTTACGCTCGAAGAGGATATAGAACAGTGCGAGCACTGCATAGAGCAGCAGCAGGCCGACTCCGATGAGCAGACACTCGAAAGTGACTGCCGCCCATTCAGGGATATATCCGGTGAGGAAGGAGTGAAGCCATGCGGTTCCGACTGATAGGTCTTGCATAATGTCTATTGAAATTACTTTTTATTCTCTCTGTGTTAGTTCACTCTTGGAAAAAATCCATTGCTTAACGGGGAAATGATCGGCTTAACGGTCAATGTCGGGGACAATGTAGTCAAGCGAACCTCCGATGGTAATGAGGTCGGCGATCTTCTGGCCTTCAGTAATGTGGTCAACCACGGCCGCGGCAGGAAGACACGGCGGCGCGATCTTCAGACGGTAAGGATTGACAGTGCCGTCGCTTTCGAGATAGATACCGAATGTGCCGCGACAGCCTTCCACCATCTTGAACCAGTGGCCTACGGGGAGCTTCAGCACCTTGGGAACCTTGACGCAATACTCGCCTTCAGGAATATTGTCGATGAGCTGCGCGATGATGCGGGCACTCTGTACCATCTCGTCCATGCGGACTTTGAAACGGGCCATCGAGTCACCCTCTTCGCGGATCACCTCGTCAAATTCGAGTTCGGGATAGATGCTGTAGGGGGCACACTTGCGGACGTCGCAAGCCCAGCCTGAACCACGGCCGTTAGGACCGGTTACTGCCCAAGAAATGGCATCGTGACGGCTAAGGACACCGATATTTTCCATACGGTTCTTGGCGATGACGTTACCGGTGAAGATCTTGTTGTATTCCTTGATATTGGCGGGGAGCACGTCAAGAAGAGCATGGACATCCTTCACGAAATCGGGATGGAGATCCTGCATGACACCGCCGATGCAGTCATAGTTGAACGTCATGCGCGCGCCACAGGTCTTCTCCATGATGTCGAGGATCTGCTCGCGGACACGGAGTGTGTAGAAGAGCATGGTGGTCGCACCGAGGTCCATACAGTAAGTACCTATGAACAGACAGTGGGATGCGATACGCGAAAGCTCGTCCATCAGCACACGGATCACCTGCGCACGGCGCGAGATCTGAATGCCGGCTGCCTCCTCGATGAGCATACAG
This sequence comes from Duncaniella sp., assembly GCF_029056165.1. Taxonomy (NCBI): domain Bacteria; kingdom Pseudomonadati; phylum Bacteroidota; class Bacteroidia; order Bacteroidales; family Muribaculaceae; genus Duncaniella; species Duncaniella sp. Next base: position 45,977 of record NZ_JAIDBW010000035.1, read on the forward strand.
AGGCAGTGGTGATAAGGATGGGCGGAGAAATAGTCGAGACGGTCCATGAAATGGAGAGTCTGCGGATAAGTGAGTCCTTCGCAGATTTTCTCGACACCTCGGTGGATGTAGCCTAAATAGATATCGATTTTCTTGATGATCTCACCGTCGATAGCGGTACGGAAACGGAGCACACCGTGGGTGGCGGGGTGCTGCGGACCGATGTTGACCACGAAATCATCCGGGGCGAAGATGCGGCGTTCGTGCTTTACGACCTTGCCCTCTGCATTTTCGGTCCAGACATCAGTAAAGTCTGTCTGACGTTCGTTCTCGATGGAGACGGGGTTGAGGTTGGGATCATCATTATAGTCCTTGCGCAAGGGATAGCCCTTCCAGTCGATGTTGAGGAACAGGCGGCGCATATCGGGATTATTGATGAAGATAATGCCGAAGTAATCATAGACCTCGCGCTCGAAGATGGTAGCGATGGCCCAGAGGTCATGGATGGAATGAATGAGAGGCATCTCACGGTCGCCGGTAGCCATCACCTTGACTGAAATATGGGTGTTGTAGCGTGTGGATGTGAGATAGTAGATACAGCCCATGCCGTTCTCCTTCCAGTCCATACCGACGATGGTCACGAGGAAGTCAAACGCGAGATCGCTGTCGTCGCGGAGAGTCTTGGCGAAGTCATGCCACTTTGCGTCGGGGACGGTCACCTGCATGATATCGCCATCCTCGATGACGGCCTCAGGCAACACGGTTGAAATCTTTTCCCGGATGTTGGACATAATATATAATAAGGTGTATGAACGTTATTCTTGATTCTGATTCTTTGACGGAGGCGCGGACGAGGATCAATCGTTTACGCCGGGGACGGGATGAGCCTTGAGGAAATCCTCCTGCTTTTCCTGACGGTTGACACCGCCGAAGAACTTCTCGACCTTGATTTTGCGGGAGAGCTGCATGATACCGTAGATCATGGCTTCGGGACGGGGAGGACAGCCGGGGACAAAGACATCCACAGGGACGATATCCTCGATACCCATAGCCACATGGTAGCTCTTCTTGAAAGGACCGCCGGAAATGGCGCAGCTACCGCAGGCAATCACGTATTTGGGTTCGGCAAGCTGATCATAGAGACGGCGGAACACAGGCACCATACGGTGGACAATCGTACCGGCCACCATCATGAAGTCGGCCTGACGGGGCGAGGCGCGGGCAACTTCCCAGCCGAAACGCGCCATGTCATAACGCGCTGCTCCAAGCGACACAAATTCGATGCCGCAACAACTGGTGGCGAAGGTGAGCGGCCAGATAGAGTTGGAACGCCCCCAGTTGATAAGTTTGTCAAGAGAGCCGACGACAACATTGACGCCGCTGTCCTGAAGCTCTTTCACGAGCTTTTCGATGTATTCATTGTCCTTCCATGCCTCATACGGCATGCCTTTGGTGGTTACTTCCATTCAAGAGCTCCTTTCCGCCAGGCATAAACGAGACCCAGCACTATGATTCCAAAAAAGACTGCTATGGCTGTGAGGCCGGAAGTCCCAAGCTCGTGCACACGCACCGCCCAAGGATAGAGAAACACGGTCTCGACGTCAAACATCAGGAAGAGGATGGCAAAAAGATAGTAACCTACCTTGAACTGAGCCATCGACTCGCCACGGGTGGGGATACCGCACTCGTATGCTTCGCCTTTCTGGGGATTGAATGAGCGGGGTGAGATGAGTCCCGCAAGCCAAAGAGCAATAGCCACGAGAGCCACACCTGTCAGGAGGGCTACCACGGCCAAAGTCGCATTTTGAATTGCCAATGCTATCATATAGTGATAAATACTGATTTTGTTTCCAAGAATCTGTGTATCATGGAGTTACAAGCCTTACCGCAGCCGTAATGACGCGGAGGGCACGAAACGCAGTGCAAATATACTGAAATTTTTCCGAAATCACTCAAAAATTTAGCCAACTGTTTTAATAAAATTTAAAATTTGACACACTGCCATTTAGATTACCAAATAATGCCGTTTGCTTCTGCCGGACAGTTACTTTTTCCATCTACCCCTCCATGCTGCCCATTGTCCCATCAAAGGATAGAAAACAACGGATCTGAGACGAGACAATGAGCGCATGTCACATCGTCCGCGACCCAGATCCGACTTCGGCTTTCAGATTTCGGGACGCTGCGTCAAAATCAACTCTGAATTTATCCATTCCGACACAGCCTCCCTACTTGATAAAATTCATACTATGTGTGCAGCAGAAGAATGTTCGGTTAAACGACTTTGCAAAGTGAGTCATTTTTCCGCAGACAGACAGTCATATTCATTCCAAATATTATCAAATTCATCCCTGACATGTCTGCAAACCGCAACAAAAGCAACCGGCCACGAACCCTGACAGGATCGCGGCCGGCAAATTTCATACTTAGCCGGTCAATCATCGACCGGTAATATTACTTTAATCGCCTTTAAGCGGAATAATTGTTAAAAGTGGTAGTAGAAACCAAACATAAGGTCTGTGCTGTCGAGGTTAAGACCCCAGTTCTCAGGAGCACCGTTGCGCTTTGCAGGACGGTTGCCGCTCTGGTAGCCAAGGAAACCGACGTGTGCGACAAGGCTGAATCTCTCGTTAAGATTAAGTGTCACACCGGGACGGAAACCGATCTCATAAGTGACTGCATTGTGGCTGTGAGCACGGCCGATACCGAAACCTACTTCACCATCAACAAAGAGGTCCACCATCTTTGAATGGAAATATGTGGCACGGGCATACGGGTTGATCTGGAAAGTCGTGAGCTTGCTGTCACCTGTCTTGCGGTAATCGACACCGAATTTAGCACCGAGTGCGAAGTTATTGGTAACGTTATAACCGATTTCAGGAAGGACTGCGATCTGGGTGCTCTTGAGGCTTACTCCACTAAGTTCAGTAGTAGTTCTGCCGAGGGTGAGCTGACCACCTGAATACCATTTTGTCTGAGCGGATGCGCCTAAAGTCATAATTGCCATGACTGCCATAAGTAAAAACTTCTTCATAACAGTAGGAGATTTTTAATGTTGTTAGAATATTGATGATTAATTATTTTTCGGGTGTCGGAGTGTTTGATACACTTTCACCTTTATAAACATTCCTTTCTGAAAAAAGTTTAAAAAGTAAAGCGTAATTTAAAAATCGACTTTCCGGTGGAAGGTGGTCCGGCAGCATTATCATTAGACACGCACATAGCATTATGACAAAAAAGGTGTAACTTTGCAGCAAAGTTTTTCATTCCGACTCCAACACAATGCAGCCCGAAATACCAACAGCCCAAGATACAGCCACTGAAAAAACATTCAGTCTTCACGATCCCTTTGACCGTGAGCATCTGTGGCATCCCTACACTTCAACAATCGATCCGCTCCCCACCTACAAGGTTGATTCCGCCGAGGGTGTCAGAATCCGTCTTGCCGACGGACGCGAACTCATCGACGGTATGTCGTCATGGTGGTGCGCGATCCACGGCTACAACCATCCGGAGATAAATGCCGCCGTCGATGCACAGCTGCACAAGATGAGCCACGTGATGTTCGGCGGTCTGACGCATGAACCGGCTATCGAACTCGGCCGGCTTCTTCTGAGCATGGCTCCGCCGTCGATGCACAACATCTTCTATGCCGATTCCGGCTCGGTAGCCGTCGAGGTGGCCATGAAAATGGCCGTGCAGGCATCAGTCTCGCGCTCCGGTAATCACGACAAGACCAACTTCGTCACCATCCGCAGCGGCTACCACGGCGACACGTGGAACGCAATGAGTGTCTGCGACCCCGTCACCGGTATGCACGGAGCATTCGGCCCCGCCCTGCCCATCCGCTACTTCGCCCCTGCGCCTGAAGTGTCGTTTGACGGCAAGTGGGATCCGGCTGACATCGAACCCCTCGCAGAGATCATCCGCGGACATAAGGACGAACTTGCAGCCCTGATCCTCGAACCTATAGTTCAGGGAGCGGGCGGTATGCGCTTCTATCATCCCGAATATCTCCGCGAAGCGCGCCGGCTGTGTGACGAGGCGGGCATATACCTGATATTTGATGAGATCGCCACCGGCTTCTGGCGCACGGGACGCTGCTTTGCATGGGAACACGCCGGAGTCGAACCCGACATCATGTGTATCGGCAAGGGCCTGACCGCCGGCTACATGACCATGAGCGCGGTACTGACCACCCGCGAGGTGGCCGACACTATCTCTCGCGGTGAAGCGGGAGTGATGATGCACGGCCCGACATTCATGGCCAATCCGCTGGCCTGTGCCGTCGCGATTGCATCGCTCTCTCTCATCAACAAGCAGGACATGGGCCGCCGCATAGCCCACATAGAAGCCGTGATCCGACGTTACATCGCCGCAGCCGCGCTTGTGAAGGGGGTAAAAGATGTCAGAGTGCTCGGCGCGATCGGTGTGATCGAGATGGAAGGACCGGTAAATGTCGGAGAGTTTCAGAAACGCTGCGTAGAGCGCGGTATCTGGGTACGGCCGTTCGGACGCAATGTCTATATCATGCCTCCCTACATTATCTCTGACAGCGAGTTGAAATATCTTATCGAAAATATGATCGAGTGCATAAAGTGAACCGCTACAGCGACATACTCGACCGTCTGCACGCGGAGGGAAACTTCCGCGTCATCCCCAGCGAGCTTTCAGCCGGGAGACGTGTGACGGATCTGTCGTCCAACGACTATCTCGGACTTGGCGCGAATCCGGAAATCCAAGCCGAATTCTTCGCCGACGCTTCAAACCGCCTCATCCCGATGACATCCTCGGCCTCCCGTCTGCTCAGCGGACGGCAGAGGGAATATGATGAGCTTGAAAGCCTCCTCACGTCACTCTACGGCCGCCCGTGCCTACTCTTCAACAGCGGTTATCATGCCAACACGGGCATCATGCAGGCCATGGCCGATCCGAAAACCCTCATCGTCGCCGATAAGCTCGTCCACGCCAGCATAATCGACGGCATCACGCTCTCTAAAGCTCCGTTCACCCGCTTCCGCCACAATGATTTCAATCACCTTGAAAGAATACTCGACAAGGAAGCGGCCTCTCACGACCGGGTGCTCATCGTGACCGAGAGCGTATATAGCATGGACGGTGACCGCACTGACATTGAACGACTGGTGGATCTCAAGCGTCACTATCCTAATGCCATGCTCTATGTCGATGAAGCCCACGCCTTCGGTGTCGAAGGTCCGGGTGGCCTCGGCCTCTGCAAAGGGAGCGGGCTGATCGAGGAGATCGACGTGATCGTCGGCACTTTCGGCAAGGCATGTGCCTCGATGGGCGCATTCTGCTGCGTATCACCCCTCATGCGCGACTACCTCATCAACCGTGCGCGCAGTTTCATCTTCTCCACATCCCTCCCGCCCATGACTGTGGCGTGGACGCGATATATGATCGAAACCTTCCTGCCGATGGACAGCGAGCGCGACCGCCTGCGCTCACTCGGCGAGAAGCTTTACGCCCACCTACAGGCCGTCGCCCCCTCGACAGCCATCACGCCGAGCCACATCCAGCCCCTCATCGTAGGGTCGGCGGAAAAAGCCGTGTCGCTCTCCCAAGGACTCCTTGCCGAAGGTTTCAAAGTCCTGCCTATCCGCACACCGACCGTCCCACCGGGCACCGAACGGCTGCGTTTCAGCCTCAGCTCGGCCATAGATCCAGCCGAGATCGACCGCCTCGGCCTGATCCTTTCAAAACTCATGAACTGATCCCCCACCCGCAATGAAATTCCATATATTCCCCGCCGACGATCCCCGCTCAGCCACCCGCGCCATCCTGCTCTTTGCCGGATGGGGGATGGACGAGAAACCCTTTGTCCGCACAGGACTTCAGGGCTACACGCTTATCGTCATCTGGGATTACCGCGACAGCTCTTTTCCGCCAGAGCTCCACGGCATGCTCCGGGACTTCAGGGAGATAGCCGTCATCGGATGGTCGTTCGGCGTTCCGGCCGCCACCGAATTCATACTTTCCAATCCTGATCTGCCTGTCACGGCACGCATTGCCGTCAACGGGACCATGCACCCCGTCCATGACCATCTCGGCATCCCGGCTGAGATATTCCGGGGGACGCTCGAAGGGCTGACGGAGAAATCACTCTCGAAATTCTATCTCCGGATGTGTGGATCATCGGCACTTTTCCGTGAATTCAGTGAGACTTATCCCCAGCGGACGGTTGATGAATTACGCGAGGAGCTTTCGGCCATAGCCGACCGTCAGGCGATCGCCCCGCGTGGCGTGTGGGACCGCGCCGTCATCTGCAAGGGTGACCGTATCATCCCGCCCGACAATCAGGAAGCCGCGTGGCGTGATGAAGCTTTCGGTATAATCCGGACCGACGCCCCGCATCTGCCCGATTTCAACAGGCTGCTTGCCGTTCTGCTCACCGAGAAGAGTCTTGTGGCGGAGAGATTTGCCCGTGCGGAGCTGACCTACGATGACAACGCCGTGGTCCAGCGCAGGATTGCCCGGAAACTCATAAGCCTTGTCCCCCGGAGATCCGCCACTGTCGGACGCGCGCTTGAAATCGGATGTGGGACAGGGATGACCACCGGTATGCTCGTCGGTGAAATACCGGTCGCCGATCTTGAGGTGTGGGATCTGCATCTTCCCGCCTCCCTGCCCTCCTCCATCGGATCTACGCGGATCACGGGACGCGAATGTGACGCCGAGACTGAAATACGCCGTCTGCCCGACGGCAGTCTGGATCTGATTTTCTCCGCTTCGACCATGCAGTGGTTCAACTCTCCGGGCTCTTTCCTGCGCGAATGTCTGCGCGTGCTCCGTCCGGGAGGCCATGCCGTCATCTCCACGTTCGGTCCTGAGACCATGCACGAGATCAGCGGTGCGCCCGCACGGCGACAGTATCCCGACGATGCAGCCATCGGTCAGATGCTTCCGGCGGGCTGTCAGAAGATCCATCTGTCCTCCGAGATCCATACAATCCACTTCCCTACCCCGGCCGATGCGCTGCGCCACGTGAGTCTCACCGGAGTCAACGCCCTTAGCCGCAACGCCAGCGGTGCGACAGCCCGCAGTGTCATGGCCGCCTATCCTCTCGCGCCTGACGGCTCCGCTCCCCTCACCTACCAGCCCATTTATATCGTGTTCGGCAGACCCCGACACCCATCTATGCACTTATAACACCTTAATATAACCCCTATTTCTCCCGCCATGAGCCAAGTATATTTTATCTCAGGAATTGACACCGACGCCGGCAAGAGCTACGCCACCGGCTATCTTGCAGCCCGACTTATGAAGGAAGGGAAAAGCGTGGTGACACAGAAATTCATCCAGACAGGTAACACAGGTTTCTCAGAGGACATCGATCTCCACCGCCGGCTGATGGGCATAGGCCCGCTCCCGGAGGATATCGACCATACCACTGCACCGGTCATCTTCTCCTATCCCGCGTCCGCACAGCTTGCCGCACGCATCGACGGACGTGAGATCGATCTCGACCTAATCGACAAGGCTACCGAGACCCTTGCCTCACGCTATGACGTGGTGCTGATCGAGGGGGCGGGCGGTCTCATGGTCCCTATTACCGATGATTTCTTCACCATTGACTATGTGGCTACGCGTCACCTTCCCGTCATACTCGTGACCAACGGTATCCTCGGCTCGATCAACCATACTATCCTCTCCCTCGAAGCTATCAGGGCCCGCGGACTGCGCCTCGCAGCCGTGATCTACAATGAGCACTTCGACACCGACCGCGCCATAGCAGCCGACACCCAAGCCTTCATCCGCCGCTACGTCACCACCCATTTCCCCTCCACCCCCTTCGCCTCCATCCCCTCCCTCTGATCCGCAGGGTGGGAAAAGAGTCGTCAGACATCCTGTGGGAATCGAAAAACTATCCTGTGGGAATCGAAAAACATTACACTTCTTATTTGAAGTATTCACCTTAAAATAAATTCAGGCGTTATGCCTGAATTTATTTGCTTTTTTGCCTATAAATCACTATCTTGCGCTCCATGAAAAGGGCAACGCAAGTAATAGTGATTTTTTTATGCTGTTCCGTAGGAAAAATCTATGGGACAACAGACCGTAAGCCCTCAACCCCTGCTTTTCAATTGATGGAGAATACTTCCGTATGGATCGCTAATACTCCACGTAGGATATTTCCAGAACTTGACGAAACTCGATTTACAATCGAGGATTCTATTTTGTACAATGATACTTCGGAAGATATCTACATTAACGAGCAAAACGATACTGTTTATGTAGTTGATGTCGTACACGATAATCGTCTGCACTGGATTAACGTTTGGAATAGTAAAACATTTATCCATTACACTGATTCTACGGTCTCAATATCTAAAAGCCCTGAGAACTCCACTGTTTACAATAATCTTATTAAATTATGGGAAACGGATCTGGTAAGGCTTATCGGCAATGAAGCCCAATGCCATATTGTTCCTACTACCGAACATTATCTTGCAAGAATTATCTTCCACAAAGGAGCGACTCAAATTGACACAGTATCTTTCCTTAATTTGGGTGATATTGAGAAGTTAACAAATCATCAACTCGATTCCCTACGTGAAGTCATACGATTGAATAAGCTGTATGCAAAAGCCGATTCTGTAGAATACCAAACGGACATAGATAGTATTCCATCAACCGTCGCCAAGAAAAATGACGTTGAAAAAGATTCTCGTACTATTAATCCACAGCAGCCATCCCTATCATGGTGGCAGCGGATCGTCGATTGGTTCCGCAGGCTGTGGAGGGCGATTTTCGGATGACGGATTCTGAAAGGGAAGTATATTTTTGCTACCAAATCAATCATTTTAAATCAAACGAGCTAAAAGACAATTGTATGAGAAAACTATTTATTCTACTTGCATCCTTGATAGGACTTCACGTATCGTCCGAATCCCTAATCTTTGATATGATACAATCCTGTCAGACCCTTTGGCCGGATAATTGGTTCTATGACCCTAAGTGGCTAACGATTGAGTCAATAATGACGCCTGTACCACTAAAGGATTTCAAACTTAACGACAATAAAGATACCGTATATTTCAGATTTCGGCATAATGCCGGAGATGGCGGGACATCTGTCACAATATGGAATAACTCCGATAGCATGACAATATATTCTCCGGAATGCTTTTTTGGGACTTACTCTTATTCCACTCACACTAAAAATAATTCTATGTTTGAATACTGGGAGGAAGAACTGATTGAGGATTGGAATATTGACAGCATAAAGGTTCTAACCCTATTACCTGCAGAAATAGCGAGTCCTCCTTATATATATCTTGTACGATTCATCGTATCAAATAAAAATTTAAAAATTGATGCTACCAGTTATAAACTTCCCAGTATTCCTAATGAACTCGCGGATTCAGCGACATTGAGATACCGACAGAAACGTGCAGAACGACTGGGAAGATACACAAGATGATAAGTAACTCTTAAAAATCAAACAAGGCAAGAAATCATTACAATCAAATGTGAAATAAGACTATATGAAGCTAATAATCACAATAATAATATCATTATTGGCTACACCAGTTTTCACCGTTAATGGCCGCGATTTATCACTTCCTGATATAATCAACCTGCACTTAATGAACAGCAACTACTGGGAGTGGGTAACGTCGGATGCCTTACTTTCTCATCCAATCATAAAGGAATTTAAAATAAATCAGAAAGAGGACACAATTTTCCTTAAGTTTTATGAAGGAGATGTCGGTCAAATAAGTGTCGCTATTTGGAATAATTCCCAAGGACTATCTGCAGAAAAAAAAGACTTGATAGATTCCCTCGTCACTATAAGCCGATTCACAATAGATAAAAACGCCCCTGTAAATAGATTTATGAGGGAATGGAAAATTGATAGCATTAGAGGAATCTATGAGGGAAGAGTTCCTCTATCAAGATATACGATGCAGAGGATAATCATCCGGAATGGGAAGATTACTCTTGATACCTTTCATGTTGACCCAATCTATCCACCTATACCACGTGAATACTGGGTGAAACTTTCAGAAACAGAATATGACGAAAGTCGCCAATCCAAGATCGATTCTATTCACCAATCCGACCTGCAACAGAAAGATAATACGCTCTCCCCTAAACAATCTTCGCTATCATGGTGGCAGCGGATCATTGATTGGTTCCGCAGGCTGTGGAACGCGATCTTCTGATGATGAAGATGATGTAATTGAAAATATTAGACACTTAATATCATGATTTCGTATAAAAGAACCGTTATATGGCGTACATTGGGATTTATATTCCTGATATGCCTCATGCTGTCCAACTGCGTGTATTTCCGCATGACCCATCTGTCAAAGGATGATTTAGAATGGATTCAGTGCTACAACCGGTTTCCATCACCAAAGTTCATTTCCGAGTCTGGTAAGGTCGCAAAGTTATCTTATCAAGATGTGTGGATTGCGAATTCCACAAATCGATTCTATATTAGTTCGAACGGCTCATATACCTATGAGGCAAACGCGGGTTACGGATTTGATATATCTCAATCAGATACAGTTTTTCAAGGCTGGCTGAGTATCATCAGATTTGTAAATGAAAATAATCTGTGGGTAGCTTTCTCTTTAAACCATTTCACATCCGACGAAATAACGCAATTCAATTTTATCCCCCTACAAACCCACAATTTCGAAATGGACTCTGTGATTTATAATGATTGTATTATTGCTGATTCCACCAATGCATATTACCGACCTTACTGGATAGATCAAATTACGGATAAGATTGATAAATTCGTCATCTCAAAGAAATACGGTCTGCTGTATTATCGATTTCAGAACGGCGAAGAGTTTAAGAGAAAGTTCAAGAGAAAGAAAAAAGAGGAATAGCATGACAATATATTCTCCGGATTGCTTTTTTGGGACTTATTCTTATTCCACTCACACTAAAAATAGTTCTATGTTTGAATACTGGGAGGAAGAACTGATTGAGGATTGGAATATTGACAGCATAAAGGTTCTAACCCTATTACCTGCAGAAATAGCGAGTCCTCCTTATATATATCTTGTACGATTCATCGTATCAAATAAAAATTTAAAAATTGATGCTACCAGTTATAAACTTCCCAGTATCCCTAATGAGCTCGCGGATTCTGTGACATTGAGATACCGACAGAAACATGCAGAACGACTGGGAAGATACACAAGATGATAAGTAATATATTTCTACATACAATGAAGCGAATAGACATATTAATGATTGTGCTCCTGTTAGGGGTGGTCACTTGGATGTCATATACACACGAAGGATACGACGAGGTGAATGATATTGATCAATGGTATCAGTTGAACGATGGGGAACGTGAAGGATGGTATATACGGGTCGGCGACTCAATATATGGCAGTAGCGTGGATGAGATACACTGTTGCGTAAAATATACTGACCCACTGAAAATTGATGCAAAATCACTTAAAGTTCTCAAAGACTGCGATTATGTCAAAGATAAGAACCATGTATATTATCCAATAAGCATTGTTTGCGAAGACTGGTCAAAACCGGATAGCGAAGGCTGTTCTGATATCGACTACTTTAAAGAATATCTAATAGAAGGTGCTGATCCAAAATCATTCAAATATCTTGGGAATGATTATGGGATTGACAGACATTTCATGTATCGCCGTGGAAAAAGGATTCCGTGGGATGACAGGATAATCCAATACGCGAAAAAGGGTGAATGGCCAGCCGTCATCAGATGAGGTGACTTAACACTATTTGGAGGCTTTTTTGAGGGATTTTCAACAATAATGGTTAACTTTGCGCCATCAAAAAAGATTCGCTTCCTCATCGGTGATAGGTTTTGCGGTCACTGTCACGGGAAGCCTAACACCCACAGAGACATATAAACAAATGGACTTCAACTCATTCACCATATCAATCACCAAGGAACAGCTGTCGGGGCTTCCGACGGTCGAATTTCCCGGCTCTATAACGGTGATTGAGACACTCCCGGATGCTTTGGAAGCCCTGCGTTTTATCAATACATGTGATCGGGTCGGTTTCGACACCGAAACAAAGCCGAATTTCCGCAAGGGCCAGACCAACACCGTCTCGCTCATACAGATTTCAACCCTCGAACGCTCATTCCTGTTCCGCCTCAACAAGCTCGGTTTCTTTCAGGAACTGCGCGACTTCATGGAGTCGGACAAGATCGAGAAGGTCGGGCTATCGCTCCGCGATGATTTCCATGTGCTCCACCGTATCGCACCTTTCGAACCGGCCAATTTCATCGACCTGCAGGCTGTGGTGAAAGATTTCAACATCTCTGATTCGAGCCTGCAGAAAATCTACGGCATAATCTTCAACGGCCGCATCTCTAAAAGTCAGCGTCTGAGCAACTGGGAGGCCCAGCAACTGAGCACGGGGCAGCAGGTCTATGCCTCGATCGACGCTTGGGCCTGCCTGCGCATCTACAATTACCTCATGGCCGGTGAGTTCGATCCAGCCACATGCAGCTATGCCCATCCCGACACCCCCGATACGGCTGAATGAGCGGCCGATCCTCCCCCACCCCCTTACGCATACATTTCACCTTACTGTCCTGAGAATACCATGAAGATACGACGTTCAACCTTCATCCCCGCTGTCCTGCTGATCTATCTGTGTGTGATGAGCTACATCGGCTATCCCGAATTTCAGCAAGGCCATTACCTCTACTATTTCGGAGTCATCGGTGTGACGCTCGTCCTGATAGTCATACTCCATTTCTTCCTCAAAAAGCGTGAACGGATGAAGGAAAACAGATCGAACTGAACACAATCAAAATCAGTAATCATCCATATCCAAACCATCATCCATCACAATGCAGATAAGAGTCCCGCGTGAAATAACCGAAACAGCCGCCTCAGTCGGCGCGGCGAAAGCCACCCTGACCGTCAACAGTCTTCCACGCCTCATGCTGTCATCCTGTCTCGCAGGTGCGTTCATAGCTCTCGGAGGCATCCTCTCGCTTATGGTCGGCTTCGGTTTTCCGGGGCTCAACGCCGCCAATCCCTCGCTGCAGAAACTGCTGAGCGGCTGCATGTTTCCCATCGGACTCATACTCGTCGTGACACTCGGTGCGGAACTTTTCACCGGCAACAACGCCCTCCTCATCCCATCCTACATGAAGGGAAGCCACAACTTCGCCACAGTCCTGCGCAACTGGGTGCTTGTCTATGTCGGCAACTTCATCGGTGCGATCGCCTTTACATACATAATGGTATATGCCTGTGGCCTGACAGCCGGCGAGCCCTACCATTCGGCCATCATCGCCGTGGCCAAGGCCAAGGTATCGATGTCGTGGCTGACGGTATTCATCAAGGGCATAGGTGCCAACTGGTGTGTCTGTCTCGCGGTGTGGCTCGCCCTTTCGGGCAAGACATTCTTTGAGAAAGCCCTCGGCTGCTGGCTTCCGGTGATGGCCTTCGTGGTACTCGGTTATGAGCACTCCATCGCAAACATGTTCTTCATACCCCTCGGCATGATGGAAGGCGCGGAGATAAGCGCGGCCGAAGCCATCTGGGTCAACCTGATCCCCGCCACTCTCGGCAACATCGTCGGAGGCGCGCTCCTCGTCGGTGCGGTCAACGCCTATCTCCACGAAATCAGGAAATAAGAAAAATATATCCCGTAACCATCCTTAGGCCACGCGGACAATCCCTGACAAGCCTATATCCCTTCCCTCACTGAAGGACTAAAAGTATAAATAAAACAACGAACCCCGCCCGGCACACGATCGCGCCGGGCGGGGTTTGCTATTCAGTTTCGACTGCTGTCAGGATTGATTATCTTCCGATTACATATCCACAGTCTGGACTATCGGGTTATTGCCGGGATTATTGAGAACCTGAATGGGATAAGGCATAATCCAGAGGTGAGAATTGGGCTTGAGAGTGTAAGTCACATCATCGATAGTCTTGGTGAGTGTGCGGGGATAGAGACCCTCCTTGTTCAGACGGCGGTAGTCACAGAAGATTACCTGAGTCTGGATGAACTCGTTGGCCTTGTCATCGATGATCTTATTGATAGCCTCGGTCTGGTCAGCAGCTGTCAGATCCTTATAATATTCAGGGAGGAAACGGGTGCGACGGACTGTATTGACAGTCTCAAGAGCATCCTCCCACTCACCTGCGCGTGCCTGACATTCAGCCTTGATGTAATACATCTCGGCCGAGCGGATACCACCGTAGTTGGGCACATTGGCATAGATACCGCGGTAATACTCCACACCTGCTCCGGTGACGTAATAACGCCAGTGGCCTATGAGACGGATGTCGCCCTCCTCGAATTTGGCCGCACGCTCGACTGGTACTGTAAGCGCGCCACCGCTCTGGCCCTGCCAGTAGCTTGACGAAGCCTGATGATAGACATAGTTCTCAGGGTTATCGATCTCAGGATTGACATTAGTACCGGCATTCCATACGGCAGTGTTCTCGATACGGTCCTTTTCGTCATTATAGAATTTCACCCAGTCATAGAGCGCGCTGTTCTCAGCGAGTGCACTCTCGGCAGCCTCACGGGCCTCGCTGTAACGGCCCATCGAAAGAAGCACGCGCGCAAGCATACCGTAGCCGGCAGCCTTGGTGGGATGGAGAATAGTCTCACCATGCTTGGGCAGGTAAGGGATAGCCTCCTTGAGATCCGAGACCATAAAATCATAGATCTCCTGAAGAGTGGCCTGCGGAGTGGCGGACTCGACGGAAGCGGATGTTGCCAGAGGCACTGAAAGTTGATCCTTGGTGGTCTCCCAGTACTGATCGGCATGATAGTTCACGATATAGTGATAGGTCATCGCACGGAGCACCTTGGCCTGAGCGACGAGCATCCGACGCTGATCATCGGTAGCCTCGGTCGAATTCATACCCTCCTCGATGATGAGGTTCCAGTAGAACATCATCTCGTAGGCACTGTAATACGCCTGATAGTCTGAACTGTTGATGAGCGTACGATCGACATCCTCAAGATAGAGGTAGTTGGCACGGGTCAGCTCACTGCTGTTGAGTGCCGTTGGCGAGCGGAAGTAGTCACCGGTGAGAAACAGAAGCTGTTCGGACTCGAAATATGAGGTGTTGTTGTTGCGCATGAACGCATTATAGTCCTCCCATGTGGTAGGTGTCTTCTGACCCTTGGGAATCTCGTTGAGATAACCGTCACATGAAGTCGCGGCCAGCAGCACGACGCCAAGAGAGAACTTGGACAGGATATTATTGATAAGTTTCATTTTCTTTATCTTTTTTGTAATGGGGAGAGATTAGAAGCCGAGATTTAGACCAAAGACAATGTTGGGGTTCTGCTTGCCTCCGAGGAGATAGTGAGCCTTGTGATCCATAGCGATAGTGGCCACATTCTCAAGCGAGAATCTGAACTTGACCAGACGCAGGTAGGCACTGCGCGAGAGGTTTGCAGGCAGGATATAAGCCACACCGAGATCGCGGATACGGATATTCGAGGCATCATAGATGAAGAGGTCCGAATAGCGGTAGAGCGAGTTGCGGTATGAGTTATAGTTGTCGGTATCGTTGGTGAAGAGCAGACGGGGCACGTCGGTATGAGCCTCATCGCCGGGTTTCGTCCATGCGTTCATGATGGCCTTGTTGGTCGATGAGATGCGGCCTGATGTCATGGAGATGTTAGGAGTGAGGGTCTCGCGGATCTTATGTCCGAATGCGAAAGTGACCATTGCGGAGAATTCAAGACCCTTCCAGCGGACCACATTGTTGAACGAACCGCTGTGGACAGGTACAGTGGAGCCTGAATAGACAATGGCGTTCACGTCGCGTATGTTCTCGGTGGTCACGTTGCCTTCGGCATCATAGATCTGCGGCTCACCGTCGGCACTCACACCGGCCCAGCGATAAGCATAGATGGCATTGTAGGGATTACCGATAGTGGGATATGAGGTGGGGAGCGTCAGGCGTGAATCATAGTTCGACGGCTGGATCGAAATCTTCTTCACCTTGTTGTGGTTGAGTGCGTAGAGCAGGGTCGAGGTCCATGTCAGCTCACTGTTGCGGATGATCTGTCCGGAGAGGTTGAGTTCGAAACCGGAGTTGTTCATGGCACCGTTGTTGGTGGTGAGGGTGGTGTAACCGAAGCCCTGAGTAGGCGATCCGTTGATCACGGCAAGGAGGTCGGTACTCTTCTTGTGATAGATATCGATGCTACCCCAGAGACGGTTGCGGAGCAGGTCGAAGTCAACACCGAAGTTTATTGTACGTGTCTTTTCCCAGCGGATGTCCTTGTTAGGGGGAGCGATGACATTACCGGTCGTGCCGAGGCTTCCGGGATAGTACTGCGCAGTCATGTAGGGAGCGGTGTTTCGGCCGATATTACCGCCGATACCATACGAGGCTCTCACCTGAAGGTTGTTCACCCAGTCGATCTCGTTGAAGAAGGATTCACGGTTGATGTTCCAGCTCGCACCTACTGACCAGATGGGCTTATTCTGATACTTGGAACTTGTGCCCCAGAGGTTAGAGCGGTCCCAACGGAGACTACCGGTGAGATTATACTTATCGGCGAGCGAGTAAGATGCATTGCCGTAGAACGACACGAAACGGTTTGAAATCTCATGCATTGACTCAAGATTGTTCATGTCGAGGCTTGAAGCACCGAGAAGGGCTGAGAAATAATAGCTCAGCGCATCCTGATCATAAGGTTTCCATGAAAGGAGTTCGGGATCGTAGCCGAAGTAAGTATTGTCGGTGAAGGTGATACGGTTGTCGCGCACTTCCTGACCGATGAACACGAGGAGGTTATGGAGGTCACCAAAACGGTAGTTGAAATTGAGCTGCTGACGGAAGTCATAGCCGCGCTGTTTCTGAGCCGTGCGGTACATCACGTCGCCTTCGGGAAGATTGTACTGAAGGTCACCGGTCCACTGATTCTGTGTGACGTAATTATTGAGCATTCCGATCACGTCGTGACTGTAGCGGTTCTGGAGATATTCGGTGTCGGTGTTACCTGTCTCATACTGGAACTGCACGGTGTAGTTGAGCCATGACGTGAAGTCGAAACGCAGTTTTGCAAATACGCGTGTTTCAAGCGACTTGGCCTTTGAAATATCCCACTTGAGCTCGTTCATGGGAGTCAGGGTCTCAGGAACCATGCCATACTGTTCGATGGTCTCGCGACGGTTTGCCTCTCCCTGAGCGGGGGCATCGATGTAGCTGCCGTCAGCTGCGACAAGACCGTCGTAGGGAA
Source organism: Duncaniella sp. (assembly GCF_029056165.1). Taxonomy (NCBI): domain Bacteria; kingdom Pseudomonadati; phylum Bacteroidota; class Bacteroidia; order Bacteroidales; family Muribaculaceae; genus Duncaniella; species Duncaniella sp. The sequence continues at coordinate 63,176 of NZ_JAIDBW010000035.1, forward strand.
GGAAGTTGAAACCGGGGTTGAGAAGATTGTAGTTCTGGATCTTCTCACGGCCATATCTGATGTAGGCACCGAAATCGGCGGTCACCCAGTCAGCAATCTTCATCTGGTCGTTGATATTGATACCGAGCGAGTGGTCGCCGTGGTTGATATCCTCGAAATTATGTTTCCAGTAAGTTGCCGAAGCGTTGAAGCTGTTGCGGTCAGATGACTGAGCTACGCGCACGTTGTACTGCTGGTGGAAAGGATTGCGCTTTCCGTAGTCAGCAACCTGATTGTAGTAATTATAGCCCATAGCGGCGAGAGCGTTAAGCTTGGCATCGCCGTCGGCCATCGAGATAGCACCTGTGTACATGTCGAGGAGTGTGCTGACACCCTGACTCGGAATGGCACCGAGACGGAGGTCATCGGCCACCTTGGCTGCGGACTCGCCACCGGCCACGAGGTCGGGATACTGCGAGGCCCACTGACGCTCGATGGCTACCACGTCGGCTGAATTAGTGCGGTTATCGATATACTGTGAATACTTCTGAGTGGTCCATGTGGCCGAGAAGCTTACTTCCGGACGGCCCTGCATGGCTTTCTTGGTTGTGATGACGATGACACCGTTGGCAGCACGCGCACCGTAGATCGACGCTGCGGCAGCATCCTTCAGGACGGTCACGCTCTCGATATCCTCCGGGTTGAGGTCGGGCATACCCTCGGAAGTCTGACCTACGCGGTTGAGCGATGAATTTTCGACAGGGAATCCGTCGATCACCACGAGCGGATTGGCGATGGCGTTCATGGTGGTGACACCGCGGATCTTACCATCGACAAAGCCGGCTATATTACCTTCGAGAATATCGGAGAGATTGTCCATGCGGCGCAGCTGCAGGGTCTCGCCTGATATTTTCTGAAAAGCACCGGTGGATTGTGCCTTGGAGATAGTGGAGTAACCGGTGATCATAACCTCGTCCAGCATAGTCTCGTTGTCATAGAGTGTGACATTGTAGTCCTTGGACTCGTTGACAGTGATTGTGACAGGGTCTTTGCCGATGTAGCTGAACACCACATTGCTCCCCTTGGGCACAGAGATGCTGTACTTACCGTCAACGTCAGTTGCGACGGCATTGGCTGTGCCCTCCTGCGTCACGGTCACACCGGGCAGCGGCTCGCCTTCAATATCGATCACTATACCTTTGGCCACTACGGTCTCGGCAGCGGCTTGCATCCGCACGGGATGAAAGGTAGCCAGAAGCAAAAGCACTGCACATAGGAGTATGTGCATCCCGCCCCTCTTCTCTAATGAATGATTTCCCATAATTAAGAATGGATAGATGAATGGATAAATATGGATTTTAAATTAGTCAGATTGACTATCTTTTTTTTCAATTTTCCTTCCCATGGATTCCCGGCAGGAGGAGGCTGTGTCAAAGTAATTAAATCTTTTCGGCCACAGGCTTGCGTCGGGCTTACAACCGAGCTAATTCCGACACAGGCTCATCCTTACAGCGGGAGTTTTTTACCTGCAGAGTTTATTATCACTCCATCAGTTTGCGGTAACGGCGGCGGGTGGGTTCCTTGCCGTCGTTGTGGGCACGCTTGTAGTCCTCGTAGTCGGAATACGAACCTTCGAAGAACACCACATTGCCGTCGCCCTCAAACGAGAGTATGTGCGTGCAGATTCTGTCGAGGAACCAGCGGTCGTGGCTCACGACAACTGCACAGCCCGCGAAATCATCGAGACCTTCCTCAAGCGCACGGAGAGTGTTGACGTCGATATCGTTGGTCGGCTCGTCGAGGAGCAGCACATTGCCCTCCTCCTTGAGTGCCATTGCGAGGTGCAGACGGTTACGTTCACCACCAGAAAGCACCGAGATCTTCTTTTCCTGATCAGCACCGGTGAAGTTGAAGCGCGAGAGATAGGCGCGGGCATTGACATCGCGGCCGCCCATGCGGAAGCTCTCGACACCCTGCGAGATCACCTCATAGACGCTCTTCTCCGGGAGGAGGTCATGGTGGGTCTGATCCACGTAGGCGATCTTGACGGTCTCGCCGACATCAAAGGTGCCTGCATCCGGAGTCTCCTGACCCATGATGAGGCGGAAAAGCGTGGTCTTACCCGCACCGTTAGGTCCGATCACACCCACGATGCCACCCTGCGGGAGCGAGAAGCTGAGATCCTTGAACAGCTGCTTCTTGCCGAATGCCTTCGAGAAGCCCTGAACGTCGATCACCTTGCTGCCGAGACGCGGGCCGTTGGGGATGAAGATTTCCAGACGCTCCTCCTTCTCCTTCTGATCCTCATTAAGGAGGCGATCATAGCTTGAAAGACGGGCCTTGCCTTTGGCCTGACGGGCTTTGGGAGCCATGCGGACCCATTCGAGTTCACGTTCGAGAGTCTTGCGGCGTTTCGATGCCTGTTTTTCCTCCTGAGCCATGCGCTTGGTCTTCTGGTCGAGCCACGACGAGTAGTTGCCCTTCCAAGGAATACCCTCGCCGCGGTCAAGTTCGAGAATCCAGCCGGCCACGTGGTCGAGGAAGTAGCGGTCGTGCGTGATGGCGATGACAGTACCGGGATACTGCTGGAGGTGCTGTTCGAGCCAGTCGATCGACTCGGCATCGAGGTGGTTGGTAGGCTCGTCGAGGAGCAGGATGTCGGGCTGCTGGAGCAGGAGGCGGCAGAGGGCCACACGGCGGCGTTCACCACCTGAAAGAGTGGTCACGCTCTGATCGTCGGGCGGACACTGGAGTGCGTCCATCGCACGTTCGAGCTTCGAATCGATGTTCCAAGCGTCGGCAGCGTCGAGTTTGTCCTGAAGTTCGGCCTGACGTGCGAGCAGAGCGTCCATCTTGTCGGGATCCTCAAGCACGTCGGGATCGCCGAACGACTCGTTGACCTTATCGAACTCGGCAAGGAGATCCATGATGGGCTGCACACCCTCGCGGACCACCTCGATGACTGTCTTGGACGGATCGAGCTGAGGATCCTGCTCAAGATAGCCCACGGAATAGCCCGGCGAGAACACAACTTCGCCCTGATAACTCTTGTCGATTCCGGCAATGATCTTCAGGAGCGAGGATTTACCCGAACCGTTGAGACCGATGATGCCGATCTTGGCACCGTAGAAAAAAGACAGGTAGATATTCTTCAACACCTGCTTCTGCGGGGGGTAGGTCTTGGAGACTCCCACCATCGAAAAAATCACTTTCTTGTCGTCAGCCATAATGGTTGCTTGAACTTTATTGTATAGTTATAGATTTATATTTACGTTATGTCTTTTCAACTATGATCTCCGGGAAAAATTTATCCGTCAATCTTTATCAGTCGGAAAGAGTTTTATAATTTTGCACCCCCGAAATCCGGAAGCAGTGATGCGCCGGATCATCCGTGATGTATCTGAATCAAACGAAAAAAAATCTTTTTTCATCATGAAGCGTGGACTTATCGCACTTGCCATAGGCACATTCGCTCTGGGTATAGCCGAATTCGGCATGATGGGCATACTCGGCGACGTGGCCCGCGGCATCGATGTCAATGTCGTTGAGGCCGGACACCTCATCTCGGCCTACTCGCTCGGTGTGGCCATAGGCGCACCGATGCTCATATTCCTTCACAAGATGCCTCTGCGGAGGCTGCTCCTCATGCTTGCCGTGCTCATCAGTGCCGGCAATGCCATGGCTGCCCTCTCGTCGTCCTACGGGATGCTGCTCTGTGCCCGTCTGATCTCCGGGCTCCCCCACGGCGCATTCTTCGGCGCGGGTGCCATTGTCTGCGCGCGTCTTGCCAAGCCGGGTCATGGCGCGCAGGCTGTCTCCGTGATGGTCGGGGGCATGACCGTGGCCAATGTGGCGGGAGTCCCCGCCGCGACGCTCGTCAGCAACCTCCTCAACTGGCGCATGGCTTTCGGCATAGTTGCCGTGTTCGGCATTCTCGCCCTCATCGGGATCAGAGCGTGGATTCCGCGCCTCGCACCTGTGCCCGACACCGGCATCAAGGGTCAGTTCAAGTTTCTCCGTAGCGCAGCCCCGTGGCTCATCTATGCGGGCGTCTTTTTCGGACAAGCGAGCGTCTATTGCTGGTTCAGCTACGTCGAGCCTATCATGACCAAGGTGACAGGCTTCACTACATCCGACATGACGTGGATCATGATGCTTGCAGGCATCGGTATGGTCACAGGCAACGCCATCTCCGGCAAACTTGCCGACCGCTACGGTGTGGCCCGTGTCTGCGCCACGCTTGCAGCCTTGATGATGGTCGTGATGCCGCTGCTCTACTTCTGTGCCGACATGAAGTTCGTCTCACTCGTGCTCATGTTCATCGCCACCGGAGCTCTCTTCGGTATCGGAGGGCCGTTGCAGTATCTCATAGTCCGCTTTGCCAAAGGGGGCGAGATGCTCGGCGGTGCGGGCATACAGATAGCTTTCAACGTCTCCAACGCCGTCAGTGCGGCTCTCGGCGGCCTTGCCATCCATCATGGCTTCGGCCTCGCGTCGCCCGCGCTCGTCGGAGTCCCCTTCGCACTTGTCGGAGCTGTCGCACTCTTCATCCTGCGTCGCCGCTATGCTTCGCAGGGAGCGTGAGGATCACTTTCTCGACTTGGGGGCATACTTCACCGGATAGTCACAGCGGGTCTTTCCGGCGATGATATTGTTGAGCTTCGACTTGATGAGCTGCTTGCGGATCATCGAAATATGGTCGATATAGAGCTTTCCTTCGAGGTGGTCACACTCGTGCTGCACTATTCGGGCAAGGAAACCGCTGATCTCTTCCTCGTGGGGCTTGAAATCCTCATCCACCCAGCGCAGACGGATGTGTTCCACACGTCCGACCTTCTCGGAGAGACCGGGGAGACTGAGGCAGCCTTCATCGCGGCTGACGGTGTCACCGTCGAGTATCTCGATTTCTGGATTGATGAGTGTCAGCTTGCGCCCGGCACATTCGGGGAAGCTGTCCTTGACAGGATCAGCATCGATGACCACGATACGCTCGGAACGGCCTATCTGAGGAGCGGCCAGTCCGACACCTTCGCTGGCATACATGGTGGCATACATATCGGCCAACAGTTCCTTCAGGCCTTCGCGGCCCTCTGCCACCGGTTCGGCGATCTTACGGAGCACCGGATGCCCGTACAAATACACAGGTAAACGCATTTTTTCTTCGTATGTTGTTTTAATCGGATAAATACTGATTTATTGAATGCCGGGGGCGACGCGCCGGTCAATGTCAGCGCATCATGTCGCGGCTTTCGAGATAACCGTTGAGGATGATCACGGCGGCCATGCGGTCTATCGCCCCCTTGTCCCGCCTGTCGCTTTTCTTGACTCCGGAGTCGATCATGGCTCTGTGGGCCAGCGTCGAGGTGAAGCGTTCGTCGAAAAACCGCACCTCCATCCCCGGTAGTTCCTTGCGCAGCCGGTTGATGGCCGGAGTGATATAGCGCATTGATTCCGAGGGATTTCCATCAAGTGTACGCGGAAGCCCGACTATTATTTCATCCACCGGTTCACGCCCGACGTAGGCTTTGACGTAGGGGATCAGCTGTGCCGAAGGCACAGTGTCAAGAGCCGTCGCCACAATCTGCAACACATCGGTCACAGCAAGGCCACAGCGTTTACGTCCGTAATCTATTGCAAGTAATCGTCCCATTTTCGCCCGCAAAGTTACAAAAAGAAATTGAAACTACTCTCGTAAATCCCCGAATTTACCTCCCCTTACTTCTCCTGCCGCAAACCGTTTCACCATGAGAAAAACCGATAAAAAATTGGCTTAAAATACAGTTAAAATATGTGGAATAGATCAAGCTATCCAATTACGGAGAGTGAATATATCCACAGACATTCCTCTGTTCATACGATAATTGATCATGCTCCCATTGATACTCAAAGCCCAATTTATGACAGGATTTAGTTGTCCGCGGGTCATAATTAAGAATTGCGCGTTATAAGACGACTTAATTTTTAATTTACAATAAGTTTAGACCGGTTCAATTGTATATTGCCGATTTATTACCTACTTTTGCATACTGAAAATCATTATCACCCATGAAAAAATTATTGCAATTATTAGTAGCAGCCGTGCTGGCCGGGATGCCGTGCGAGGCTCTCGCCGCCCCCAAGAACTACGGGCTGCGCCGTACCGACAAAGAGTTTCTGACCTCAGCGGAGGCCGCCCGCATCGGCGAGCAGGTGCTTGCCTATCAGCGTGTCACAGGTGGATGGCCTAAGAACATCGACATGTGTCGGCCCCACACTCCGGAGGAGATGGCCAAGGTGCGCAGCGAGCATGACCGCCTCAATGACTCGACTACGGACAACAACGCTACGACTACACAAATGACTTTCCTCGCCAATATGTATCAGGCCACGGGGGACGCACGCTACCGCGACGCTTTCATCGCCGGACTGGAATATCTGCTGTCGGGACAATATGCCAACGGTGGATGGCCTCAGTTCTGGCCAGATCCCCAAGGCTATCAGATACACATCACTTACAATGACGGCGCGATGGCAAATACTCTCACCGTCCTCCGCGACATTGCCACCGGCGACGCCCCTTATGGCAACAATCTGGTCGATGACGCTACCCGCGAGCGTCTCCGGACCGCATTTGACAAGGGCATCGAGTGCATACTCGCCACGCAGATCCGTGTGAACGGACAGCCTACAGTGTGGTGTCAGCAGCACGACCGCGAGACCTATGCTCCGGCTCCGGCACGCTCTTACGAACTGCCGTCGTTCTGCTCGGCTGAGAGTGCGCAGATCGTTGGTCTGCTCATGCAGCTCCCCGATCCTGATGACCGCGTGAAAGCAGCCGTCCACGGCGCGATGAAGTGGTTTGACGCAAACAAGCTAATGGGCTACCGCATCGAGCGTACTGGTCGTCCTCACACCGAGGAGGTCAATACCCGCCTCGTGGCCGACCCCAAGGCCGGTGCGCTGTGGGGACGTTTCTATGACCTTGACAGCTGTAAAATCTACGTCTCGGACCGCGACGGTATCCCCCGCAGATCACTCGAAGAGATCGGTCACGAACGCCGTAACGGCTACAGCTGGTATAACGACAATCCCGCCGAACTTTACACCGTCTATGACAAGTGGGCCGACCGCTACGATACTGCCGGCAAAGTGAAGCTCGATATGACTGCGGCCAAAACGCCTGCAACCGACCGTCGCCGTCCCCGAAACGGCAACCGCAACGGCAACCGCCAATAACATTTTAATTCCCAACCGATTATCCCCCAACTGGTTGTAGGGACGCGGCGTGCCGCGTATGCCGAATGAAATAGTTGTAGCCTTTGATTCAGGCTGATGTATTTTATTTGGCATACGCGGCACGCCGCGTCCCTACAAACTAAAAAATTATTAAATGTGTCATAAACCCTTTTTAACTCAACCTTTCACGCCAAATATTTGACATTCCGATGATTTTTTGTAAATTTGCATAACTATCATACTTACATATTCTTACATCTTCAAAACCCATATCTGATACAACACAAAAATGGACTATCGTTTATTTTTTGCTCTTGCATCTGCGGCTGTCAGTGTCGCAGGCATCTCCGCTGCCGAAAAACTGACTTCGCCTGACGGCGACATCTCACTCACATTTGATATCCGCGACGGTCGCCCCACCTACTCCGTAGATTTCAAGGGCAAGGAAGTGATCGCCCCCTCCGGACTCGGCTTTAACCTATTCAGCGAATCGGGACGCAACAGTTTCGACCACCAAGGCAAGAAAGCCGGAGCTGACGCACTGTCACTCAAAGACGGGTTCGAACTCGTCAGCACGGCCCGCGAGAGTATCGATGAAACATGGCACCCTGTATGGGGAGAGGAGACCGAGATCCGCAACAATTACAATGAAATGGCCGTGACGCTCCGCCAGCCGGAGTTTGACCGCACGATGATCGTCCGCTTCCGCGTCTATGATGACGGTGTCGGTTTCCGCTATGAATTTCCCGGCCAGCCCAATCTCAACTACTTCGTCATTGCCGAGGAAGCGACCGAGTTTGCCATGACCGGCGACCACACCGCCTACTGGATTCCCGGAGATTACGACACGCAGGAATACAACTACACCAAATCGCGCCTCAGCGAGATCCGCGACCTCTTCCCCTCGAAAGTCAATCCCGACAATGCATCGACCACCACATTCTCACCTACTGGCGTGCAGACATCCCTACAGCTCAAGACGGACGACGGTGTCTATCTCAACATCCACGAGGCGGGGACAGTGGATTACCCCACGATGCACCTCAACCTCAACGACACCACCATGACGTTCAGTTCATGGCTAACCCCCGACAGTCAGGGACGCAAGGGCTACATGCAGACACCCACCAAGAGTCCGTGGCGTTCGGTGATGATCACCGATGACGCACGCGACATCCTCGCCTCGCGCCTGATCTATAACCTCAATGATCCTACGGACTTCGAGGATACATCGTGGATCAAGCCCGTGAAATACATCGGTGTGTGGTGGGAGATGATTACCGGAGCAGGTACGTGGAACTACACAGACGATGTCTATTCCGTGAAACTCGGCGAGACCGACTACACTGCGACCAAGCCCAACGGCCGCCACAGCGCGAACACCGAGAAGGTGAAACGCTACATCGACTTCGCCGCCGAGCACGGTTTTGACCAAGTGCTCGTCGAAGGTTGGAACGAAGGCTGGGAGGACTGGTTCGGACAGTCGAAAGATTATGTGTTCGACTTCGTGACCCCTTACCCCGATTTCGACCTCAAGGGTCTCAACGACTACGCCCATTCAAAAGGTGTGAAACTGATGATGCACCACGAGACCTCCGGTTCTGTCCGCAACTACGAACGCCATCTTGAAAAAGCCTATCAGCTCATGAACGACTATGGCTACAATGCCGTCAAGAGCGGATATGTCGGCAACATGATCCCCAGAGGTGAGTATCACTACTCGCAGTGGCTCAACAACCATTATCTCCACGCCGTAAAGGAAGCAGCCAAGCACAAGATCATGGTCAACGCACATGAGGCATCACGTCCTACCGGTCTGGCCCGTACCTACCCCAACCTCATCGGCAACGAAAGTGCCCGCGGAACGGAATATCAGGCAATGGGCGGCAACGACAAGAGCCACACATCCATACTCCCCTTCACCCGTCTGCAGGGTGGCCCGATGGACTATACGCCCGGCATCTTTGAATTTGACCTCTCGACATTCACCCCCGGCAACAATTCAAAGATCGCCTCGACTATCCCCGGTCAGCTCGCGCTCTACGTGACCATGTACAGTCCGCTCCAGATGGCTGCCGACCTGCCCGAACATTACGAAAAACACCTCGATGCCTTCCAGTTCATCAAGGATGTGCCCGTTGAGTGGGAGCGTTCGGTATATCTCGAAGCCGAGCCAATGGAATATGTGACCGTGGCGCGTAAGGACAAGAATTCCGACGAATGGTATGTAGGCTCGACAGCCGGAACCGCTGACCGCAAGAGCACGATCGACCTCTCGTTCCTCGATCCGGGACGTAAATATGAGGCGACAATCTATGCTGAAGCACCTGACGCCAACACCGTCGATGGCCAGACACGCTACACCATTACCCGCAAGACCGTGACCTCAAAATCACGTCTCACACTCAACGCACTTGCCGGAGGCGGCTACGCCATCTCGATCAAACCTCTCTGAAACGGCAATTTTTAAGTTCCGGACCGGTAATCGCTAAAAAATCCACGCCGCAGGGACGCTTTTTACCTCCTGATTTTCATTCCGTAAGGATATTTTGCTTATATTTGTCCTCCGAAACCGGGCGACAGATATATGTGCTGAAGTCAGGCCGTAAAAAAGCGTCCCCGCTGCATTTACATATAAGCCAACCATCCGCTTTGAAGAAAGATAGTCTTCGCTATAGCCAATGATGCATATTGCTTGATTCAACCGTGACATACCACACCCTAAAAAATAATATTATTCCATATCTCCACTTATGCGAAAATCCCTACTTTTCCTCACTATTGCCGGCTTGATCGGTACTGCGGCCTCCGCCCGCACCCTGACTCCGGCCGAGGCACTCGCAAGAGCCTTATCAAATGACGCCACGAGCGCGAAACCACTCCGCGCACCGGCGAAAAAGACACCCGTAATGACCATGGGTGAAACCGAAAGCCCCTCCATCTACGTTTTCGACCAAGGTCAGCAGGGCTATATCATCGTCCCCGCCGACGATGTGGCTGCTCCGGTGCTCGGCTACAGCTCAAACGGCACTTTCGATCCCGAAAATATTCCGGACAATCTCCGCTGGTGGCTCTCACAGTATGAGGCCGAGATCGAAGCAGCCAAGGCCAACGGAGTGCAGACTTACAGCGAATTATCGCGTCCGACCCGCAATCCCATCGCTCCTCTTTTGAAAACGACATGGGATCAGGGCACTCCCTACTCCACATATTGCCCCATACTTAACAACGAGCGCACGGTTACAGGCTGCGTCGCCACGGCGATGGCTCAGGCCATGAACTTCCACAAATATCCGGAGACATTCAACGCGAATTTCTCATACAGATGGGAAGCAGGCGGTGCAATACTCAGCTGGAAGCAGGCAAATGTCAGACTTGACTGGGACAATATGCTCGACTCCTATAAGTCCGGTTACAACGAGACTCAGGCCGATGCAGTGGCACTCCTCATGAAAGCCTGTGGCTACTCGGTCGATATGAGCTACAATGTCGCCAGCGTAGGCGGTTCGGGAGCATCATCATACTCAGTGCTTGATCAGCTCGTCAACACTTTCGGATATGACAAGGGAGCGTCACTCGCCATGCGTGAATTCTACACCCTCATGGATTGGGAAAACCTCATCTACAATAATCTCGCCAACTGCGGACCGGCAGTCTATTCCGGAGCCAATTCATCGGCAGGTCACTGCTTTGTCTGCGACGGCTACAGCGACAACGGTTATTTCCATTTCAACTGGGGATGGAGTGGCGTAAGCGACGGTTATTTCCTTCTTACAGCCCTTGACCCTGACGCACAGGGTATCGGCGGCAGTACGTCAGGCTACAATATCGAACAGACTGCCATACTCGGCATCCGTAAGCCGACAGCCGACTCCAAAATAAAACTCAACATCCTTTGCGAAGGTACTTTCTGGGCAACTGCTACCGATAACGGCAAATTATCCATCACCGGGGGTTTCTACAACTTCTCTCCCGCTACCGTAAGTGGTCAGTTCGGTCTCCGCTTCATAAACGAATCAACCGGTAAAATCGAGGAAATCTTTAACACGGCCAACACCTACGACTTCCTCTACGGCATAAGCGGCCTCACGCTTCATAGTGTGCCGCAAGGGACATACAGGATGTATCCTATCTTCAAGCCCACAGACGAGAGCGTCATGATCATCCCCTGCACAACTAATCAGGCAGGCTACCTCATCGTAAGCAATGACGGGAAGGACATGAAAATCACTGCACCCGAAGTTGGCCGCTACTTAATCAGTGATGTAACTTTTGATACACCCATGTACAACGGCATGGAATTCCTTGTAAAAGGCAAGGCACAGTGGACCGGATCATTCAGCACGTCGGTCACGGTGTATGGACTTCTCATGACCGGTACCACCGCAGAAACAGTCATCGCATACGCCGAACCGATACAGCAGGAATTCCCGGCCGACAACCAACCTGTGGAATTTGAATACATGTCGAAATTGAGCCAGTATAACTCGACTCTCTATCCCAACGGTCTGACTGCGGGTAATTACTATTTCGCTTTCGCTATACCTGACGATACTGCCGAAACCGGTTGGAAAATCATCTCCAATCCCATTGAAACCACGCTGAAAAACAATCCCGGTGATCCTAACATCACACTCGTCAGCTTCAACATCGTGGACCGCAACAATGTCGATCCGGATAATATCGTAGTGAACCTCAAGGTAAAATGCACATCCGGTTACTTCTTTACGAATCTGATTGTGGCATTTTTCGATCTGGGCGGTCGCAATGTCGGTCAGTTCAACTCCAACACCGTCTATATCGCTCCCGGAGAAACAAAGGAAATCACCGTTAAGGCTCAGCTCCCCAACGCTGTCGCCGGTGAGGTATATCAAGTAGCTCCCTACACTTTAAATGCCCACCAGCTCTCCATGTCTCTCAAATGCACAATCGGTGACCGGAGCGGTATCGCCGACGTTATCGCCGACAATGCCGTGACGACCGCGAGCCCGAACCCGGCCTTCGATTACACAGTAGTCACCGCGCCGACTGAGATCAGCGGCATAGATCTCGTGGCCATCTCCGGCCGTGCGGTCTCAGTTCCGGCAGAAATCAGCGGCAACACAGCCCGTCTGGACGTGAGCGGTCTTGCTTCCGGTCTCTATATATGCCGCGTGGTCACGGCTGACGGCATGGAGACTGTCAAGATCATTAAGAAGTAGTGACAATCCACTCCCCCATTTTTTCATGAACACAATGACCAAGTCATTAATATTTCCGGCCATGATCACAAGCATGATCATGGCCGGATGTGCTACACAGAAGCCAACAGTCTCCGCCGATCCGTCAGGCATAAATGCTCTCGGATGGAACGGCAGTCATGAGACAGCAGTCAATGATTCAATCACCGTAGTGACAGTTCCTTCAAGAACGACGCATGGCATCAGCGGTGGCCAACGACAGGTGACAGACCTCCCCATGACACGCATCTACAAAACCAACGGAGATTATGCCGATCGCGTCCCGGTGACACTCAATCAGGCGCGCAATGCCATCGTGGCCTATCCTGCCCCATCCGATCTGCGCGACAGTGAGCCTCTGAAGCTTGCCGATGGTTTCCTGCTTGACCGCAGGGGTATCGGAGTCAACTCCGCATTCACCCGCTGGACCTATCAGGAGTATGCAGCTCTTCCGGCCGCGCCGTCCCCTAAGGAGATACTGGCCAACATTATCCCTGATGCCCGCGTGACACAGCTCTATGAAATGCCCTTCACAGTAGGCGCAACAGATGTGACGGCCCGCTGCGACAGCCTAATCAAAGCCGGTCTGCCCGGCTGCAAATCCCTGATCCTATCGTTGAAATTGGGTGAATAAAATGTAGGGACGCGGCGTGCCGCGTATGCCGAATGAAATAGTTGTAGCCTGCATGTCAGGCGGACGTATTCTAATCGGCATACGCGGCACGCCGCGTCCCTACATTTATCCGGTCTCGTTGGGCTATTATATCAATAGTGGAAGGATGATCCGCCGAGGAATTCGCGCAGGAGTGATGTGGGCGGAATGAGAGTGGAAGGGATCGGTGAGAAATATCCGAGGAACTTGCGCAAGCGATGAGCCTCGGCATACTCCGGGACATCATTGGGGACGCTGCGAAGCACCTTGTCAGCTTCATCGCGCATCACTCCAAGCTCAAACAGGAGAGATGAATTGAACATCGAATCGGCATTTTCCTGATATGGGAAAATCCATTTCTCCTCACCGCGACGCACGCTCGGCCAACGGCGTATGGTGTCCAACGCACTTGCTCCACGATATTTGTAGTCGCGGATGATACGGCGCAGCAGACGCGTATCAGTGGTTGAAACCCAGTTGTGATCATCTATGGCAAGAGTGGTGAGAGCCGACACGTAAATACGATATTTCATCTCCGGATCCACATCACGTGTCAGTTCGGGATTCAGACCGTGGATGCCCTCGATGAGCAGGACGGATCGGGAATCGAGCTTTATGCTCTCGCCACGGTATTCGCGTTCGCCACGTTCGAAGTTGTAATACGGTATCTCGATCTCCTCGCCCATTATGAGCCGGTTGAGATGATCGTTGAAAAGTTCCAGATCAAGTGCAAAAAGTGACTCATAGTCATAATCACCACTCTCGTCACGCGGCGTGCGGTGACGATCCACGAAATAATTGTCAAGCGAGATCATCACAGGCTTGAGCAGGTTGGTGAGCAACTGCACGGCCAGACGCTTGGTGAATGTGGTCTTACCCGACGATGACGGACCGGCGATAAGCACCACGCGCGCTCCGCCTTCGTTGTAACGGGTGGTAATACGGTCGGCGATCGCCCCTATATATTTCGTATGGAGTGCCTCCGCGACATTGATCATCATGCCCGTACCCTTTCCGGCAGCAACCTCGTTGACGTCACCGGCGTCGCGTATGCCTATGATAGAATTGAATTTCAGATAATCCGTGAAAGCCTTGTAGAGTTTGGGTTGCGGAAGAGGGGTGGCAGGTCGGGTGGGATCGGCAAGATCCGGACCGAGCAGGAGAAGTCCCTCCTCGTATGGGATGAGATCAAACACACCGAGAAGTCCCGTGCGGGGTACAAGATTTCCGTTGTAGGTATCCGCTATACCGTCCAGACGGTAATAGACCGTGTAAAGCTCATGGAGAGTTTGCAGAAGCTCCACCTTTTCGTGGAGACCCTGAGCACGCATGATGTCAATGACATCGGTTGTCAGACGCTCCTTTCGCTCGAAGGGCAGATCACGGCGGACAAGTTCCATCATCCCCGCTTTCAGACTTTCACACACCTGCTGATCCACATGAATTCCGTCCAGACGGCAATAATAGCCGCGCGACACGGAGTGACTGATAACGAGACGTGAGCCGGGATAGATGGATGCAACCGTGCGATAAAGCATCATGCACAGCGACCGTATGTAGCATCTGTGACCCGAAGGGGAATCTACAGGCAGGAATTCGACCTGCTTGGGCATGAATACCTGAAATGAAAGATCCTCAGCCTTATTGTTGACACGCGCGCAGACCGGGACGAAAGGAATACGCTCTTTGAGGCTCTCGTATATATCACTCAGGGTCATTCCACCTTCGACGGGGATATATTCGCCAAGATTGGCGCAATAGACTTTAAGTTGCTTGCTCATAATTGTGATGAATTAAATTGGGGGATGAGGATTTTTCAAAGTTAACCATGCTTTTAATTAAATTTTGCAAAGGCATTTTCCAACGGAGTTAACTTTAGTTAATTTAAACCTTTTATGAGAATTTAACGGCTATTTCAGCCAATTTGTTCAGAGACCGCACGACAGTTCTGGGCATGACAGATGATGCTGCCATCACCCCATACCGTCCCCATCCGGATCACCACGAGGATAACTGTGTTGCATAAAGGCCACAAGTGGTTAAAAATCATGAAATCAAGTGGGAATACAGCCATTTTTCGTAACTTTGTAAGTTAAGAAATCATTCACTATACACACTTTTAAAGCAATGACAAGCAAATTACTTAATATATTCCTTTCACTTGCCGCGCTGCTTACGCTTGCAGCATGCGGAAACAGTGACGAACCTCAGCCAACGCCCGAACCGGAGCCTGAAATCAGCAGCCGGACTGTCCTTGTCTATATGGTGGCCGACAACAATCTCGGTTCATACCTGAATTCAAGCGACCTGAAGGAGATGTCGGAAGGCGTTGCGCAACACGGACTCAACGGCGGTCGATTGCTCGTATATCACAACCGCCGCAACACCGCCGCAGGAAATCCGCCCCTGCTGCTTGACATCACTCCAACGGGTATTGACACGCTTAAAACCTACCCCGACGATCCTTCGATCTATTCTGTCGAGATCAGCCGTATGCGCGAGGTTCTTGCCGACATGAAATCATTCGCTCCGGCCAATGACTACGGCATGATCTTCTGGGGTCACGCTACCGCATGGATGACCCACGACAGCTCGGACATCACGGAGAGCGTAGCCGCTCCTAAGAAACGTTCCTACGGATCGGACCGAAACAAGTGGATGACGCTCTCATCAATGGCCGAGGCCCTGAAGGATGAGAAATTCTCATTCCTCTACTTCGACTGCTGTCTGATGGGCACGGTCGAGGTGGCATACGAACTGCGGGACATCACTCCTTACATCGTTGCTTCACCGACGGAAGTCGAGGGAGAAGGCATGCCATACTCTCTCAACATTCCTGCCTTTTTCGCTACCGACAAACCTGACGTGATCGGGATGGCAACAAATACATTCGAATATTACAACAACCGCGCATCGTCAAGCTGCCAGATGGTCGTCATCGTCACCTCTACCCTCGACGCACTCGCCGATGCCACGCGCAAGGTGTTTGCCACGCAGACCTCCTTCCCCCTCACGCTCTGGGATGTGCAGGAACTCTCGAAAACCCACTCAGAATTCTTCCGAACCACATCGCTTTGCAACGACTGCCATCCCGTCTATGACATGGAGGACTACATAAAGGCCATGACATTCGATAATCCGGATCTCCTGACCGAATGGCAAAAGGCTCTTGACAACACTGTCCTCTACAAAGCCACCACCGCACGCGATTTCACAGGCATACCCGTCATCCATTACTGCGGCCTCGGATCATACGTGGTCCGCAAGGCTAATCACGGCGATTATCACGGCTACACACTGACTTCATGGTGGAACGATGTCGTTTCGACCGCACCGCTGTTCAAATAACTGCTTCTTAATTGACCAAATTACATACCGACCACCAATGTTACAATTCGACATTCTCCCGACTGATTCAGTCCCCACGATTGACGCGGAAAAAACCGCGCTGAAAAACATGTCATTTGACCAGCTAATGGACACACTCATACATGACTTGGTTCATTTCGCCATATCGCTCGCCGTTGCGATACTCGTTTTCTACGTGGGCAAATTCATCATCAAGAAGCTCTACAACTTCGTTGTCAACATCTTGAACAAACGACAGATCGATCCATCGTTAGGCACATTCATCATGAGCCTCGTGAGGATCGTGCTCTACTTCATCCTCATCGTCACCGTCATCGGCATTCTCGGCCTTGAGACAAGCTCCTTCCTCGCCCTCTTCGCCTCCGCCGGTGTCGCTATCGGTATGGCCCTCAGCGGCACGCTTCAGAACTTTGCCGGAGGAGTGCTCATCCTGCTGCTGAAGCCCTTCAAGGTCGGTGACTACATCGAAGCGCAGGGCTTCGCAGGAACTGTGACCAGCATCGAGATATTCAACACCATCATCTGCACATCCGACAACAAATCCATCATCATCCCCAACGGGGGACTCTCCACCGGAACGATCAACAACTACTCCACTCAGGCCTACCGCCGCGTAGAGTGGAAAATCGGCATCTCATACGGCGAGAGTGTCGAGACCGCGCGAGGAATTATTCTCGACCTTCTCAGCAAGGATACGCGTGTACTTCAGGAAAAACCCGCCGATGGTCCGAGCGTGGCAGCTCCTGTAGTGTATCTCGCTTCACTCGACGATTCAGCCGTCACCCTGACAGTGCGCGCATGGGTGGCCAGTGCAAATTACTGGTCAGTGTTCTTTGATCATAACGAAGAATTCTATAATGTCATCACCGCGCGTCCGGATCTCTCCTTCCCCTTCCCGCAGCTTGATGTCCATATAAACCCCGAAGCGAAAGCCGAATAGCCCGTCGCATAACCGACAGGCCGACCGTGTGCCCACATCTTCATTTTCCCGACACAAAATTACGACGCAACGAGCGTCAGACAGTGCGATAATGAAATAAAATAAGTGTTAATACCCATCTAATATATTGTCTATTCGGATAATATAGGTAAATTTGCAGATGGAATGGCTGGAGTGTCATTCCATCTGCAAATTTTTTATAGAGCGTTTTTGCTTTTTTCTTCAACTGGAAATCGCCAAATTTTAAGGATAAGGAGAGAAGCAGTCACAAAACGCTCCATGCGTGCGCTATATCCTCCACCCCACAAAGCGCGGGGCTGATCGATATATCAGCATGGCGTGGGGTGGGCTGCATATTTTATCCAAGGCGTTTGGCGATGCCTCAGTTGTGATATACAGCGACCATCGTCCCACGCTTTTTTTGTATAACCACGACTCATATTGGGATAAAGAGTTGACATCCATTTTATTCAGCTATAAGTCAATAACAATTTCAATAACTTCCATTTTCACACTTTCCTTGACCTGAACGACACCCGAGACGACCGAAAAACTCCTTTCTGCCGTCACCACTCTCTTTCCATTACTTTTTTGACTGTTGAATACCAATTATTATCACAAAACCCAACTTAATGGACAAATTAAAATCCCTTATTGTAACCCTTACACTTCTCGCGCCGACAGCCATATCCGCACGAAACTACAGTGTCGAGGAAGCCAGAGATATTGCAACCTCTTTCATTAAAAAAGACAATTTGAGCAGAAGTGCAGCATCGACCAAAACTAAACTAACTCTCGCAACTCAAGGCGGAAGCAGATCCACAGCAGCCGAATACTATATCTTTAATGTCTCCGATGACAACGGATATGTCATCGTCAGCGGTGACGACCGTTTCAATGAAATCCTCGGCTATGCGGATTCCGGCAACTACGAATCAGCAAAATCCAATGCCGCTTTCGACTTCTGGCTCAGCTGTATGAAACAAGAAATGTCTGCCATACCAGACAAAAAGAATACCGATACCCATCTTAGCCGCGGATCGCTTGTGATGACGGAGGTCGCTCCGCTGCTTACCACCACTTGGGGGCAGAATGCACCCTATAACAATGACTGTTGGGTCGGATCTTACCGCCCGACAATCGGCTACGAATCGCAACACGCTCCGACAGGATGCGTCGCTACCGCGATGGCTCAAGTCATGAATTACCATAAATGGCCACAGAGTTACAATGATTTTGAGTACAAGTGGGATCTGATGCTCCCGTCCTACGACGGTTCTGAATCCGCTGAATCTATCGACCAAGTGGCAAAGCTGATGAGTCACTGCGGAAAATCAGTCAATATGACCTACGGTTCGTCGGCAAGCGGTGCATCCGACATCCTTATCCTATCCGCACTCGTCAAAGACTTCGGCTACGACAGCGAAAAAATCCAGAGACTCAATCGCAACTCCTACGGCTACGAACAAATCCACTCAATTCTGAATACCGAACTGAAAGAGGGACGCCCCGTAATTGTCGGCGGAGACTATCCCGGAATCAGCATGGGTCATGAATTCATCTTCGACGGCTGTACTTCCGACGGCTTTTTCCATGTCAACTGGGGATGGAGTGGCTATCTCGACGGATATTTCCGTCTGACTTCACTCCGTCCGGAGGACTACGGAACAGGTGGCGCACAGGAGGGTTACAGCTTCAATGTCTCCCTGTTCGTAGGCATCCAGCCTCAAAAGAATATCGTTGACGAAGTTTCATTACTTCCCAAAATCGTGGCTTCCGGTGATTTACTCTGGGTTTATGAAGAGGGACGCGACACTGTGACGACAAAATATTACTCATATATGGAGCCATACTTCAAGACTGAAAACGGCTTGCCACACAACGGCTTCACCAATGTAGGTGCCGCCTCCTTCATAGGCTACGATGATATCATACAGACCAAATGGACCAATCTCTCAACCGGCGAAGTCACAATCAAAGGCGGAAAATATTTTGTAAGAGGCATCAAGTCGGGATATTATACTGAAGATATATCTTTTTTCAATAATGGATTCAGCATTGATCTGCGTCCGGATGAAAAATATGAGGTTTCACTCGTCTATCATCTTTCAAACGATGCGGAAGGAGTCTATCACGATGTAGAATTCGATACCGGCCGTCGTTCTTCCGTCATCGTTGAACGATTCGGTGACAGCCTGAGATATATCTATCCCAAGACTCCGGTACTGCTTAAAGCTGACATCCCCACTCTCTCTGACCGCTTGCAGATAAAGTCCAATCAGAATTTCAGTGTGAATTTCACCAATACGTCCGATACGGAATATATCGGCGCAGTGAAGTGCCTGTTCAAAGATTCCGAGGGCAACATCCTCAATAATCTTACCGACTATGTGATGCTCGACCTTCTTCCAGGTGAGAAAATCACCGAGGACCTTACGCTCTACAATCTCGGCAAAGCCACACCAGGGACATACACCGTCGGTATCTATGACTACTGCAACAATCTCATCAGCGAGGCAAAGACCGTGGAACTATACGAGTATGTGTTAGCCGTTGACGAAACAAATTTCCCCGACCCCGTATTCAGGGACTACATCAGTTCGAAGTATGACCTTGACAATAACGGAATACTCTCGTCCTCCGAACTGAACAAAGCCAATACAATTCAGGTCAATGGCCTCGGTATCGCAGATTTCAAGGGATGTGAACTCCTTCCGAATTTAAGTTTTGTGGAAATCATTCAGGAAAAATGTACGGCAATAGATCTCAGCACCTGCGGTCCGTTCAACTATCTTTCCATTCAGGATACACCCCTTGAGACAATCACACTCGGCAACCGAAAGGAGCTGATGTACTTCACCATCTACAATACTGCCCTGAAAGAAATTGATCTTACGGGATGCCCCAAGGTCACAAGCCCATACTTAGTGCGGAATAAGCTTGAGAAACTCCTGATCCGTGGACTTTCCAACATCCAATCTATCTCATGTGGCGAAAATAATCTCACGGAACTTGATCTGACCGGACTTACCAAACTAACCCAGTTGAAATGTTCGTCAAACAATCTGACAACTATTGATCTGACTGCCCACACCAATCTGACTGCTCTTGAGGTTGCCAAAAATAAATTCTCAGGCAAATTTGACATGTCGAATTTCAATCAACTCAAATCCCTGAGCGTATGGGGCAATGAAATCACCGAACTGGTTCTCGGTGATCATCCGGATCTCAAGTCCTTAGATGCTTCCGACAACAAACTGACCGGCAAAATTGATGTCAGTGGCTACGGCCTACTCGAATCTTGTGATGTCAGCAACAATAATCTTGATGAATTCATTTTAAGTGAGAAAAATAAAGCGATCACTTATCTCAGATTATCGAACAACCGACTGAAAGGACTCCTTGACGTGACATCACTCGAAAATCTCGAAAACCTGTATGCTGAAAACAACTCACTTGAAGAAGTCTTATTAAAAAAGCACGCTAATCTCAAAAACATCTCACTATCCAATAATAAGCTGACCGGCAAGATAGATTTAAGTTCCTGTACCAAGCTCTCGTCAATCTACGCTTACAACAATGAACTTTCCGAGCTCGTGTTTGGCAGCCATCCGGATCTGGAAACCATCAGCGTGAGCAACAACCGGCTTGAAGGTCAAATCGATCTATCACACTGTCCCGTCATCCGGAAACTCTACTTGGACAACAATCAACTTCAGGAAATCATCTTGACCAACCATCCCGAACTGGAAATACTTTACATGGATATGAACCCGCTAATCGCAGGCACACTCGACATATCCGGCTCGCCGAAACTTCAAAGTCTCCACGCATCCGGCAGCAATATTGCCTACTTCAAATATGCCCAGCATCCATATCTCAAGACAATCTACATTGACAACAATTGCCTGACCCACTTCCATGTGGAAGATTTTGAGGCCCTGATCTCAAATTCACATCATGGACAGAAAGCCAATCTCACCATCGGGACACCAAACCTCAATCTCAAGACCATTTCTTCGACAGGTTTTGACCCTAAACGCGCATCCGATTGGTGGATCTATTGGAATGACGGGACTGAATCGAAACATCAGGAAGCTTCGACCATCAACGATGTCCTCATAATTCCAGAGGAAGCCGGACGAGAAGTCACACTCGAATATAAGTACCTGACCGATGTGACCACAAACCGCAAGACTAACTTCACTATCAATCTGACACGTGAAGGCATCACGGCAATCGACGACATCACGGCCGACTCAACCGATGAAATCACCGTCGAAGGTAACACTATCCACACCGCCTCCGACTGCATGAAGGAGATCTTCAACATCAGCGGCCAGTGTATCTATCGTGGTACTGACGAATCAATCAGCATTGACGGCGGACGCGGCATCTATCTCATCCGCATCGCCGGGAAAACCTTCAAGGTGATAATTTGATTCTTTCAGTCCTACGGCCTCACTACACCCGGACATTTCAACTACCCCGCCTCCATCCGTCACATGACCCTATGACGGATGGGGGCGGGATTTTTCATTATAATTCCTTTTTGTTTGGATTAAAGGATTAATAACATTTCTTATGCCAATTTATCCAAATATTCTCCGTACTTTTGCAAATAATAGGGGCAGTATATCCTGACGTGTGCAAAGCACACTCGGACTATACCTGAGACCGCCACACGGCGTGTGGATAAAGCGTCACATAAGCCCCGGCTCCTCATACACATCTCTCCGATATCCTCCGACATATCGGGGATTGCAGATGGCCTGTATAATCTGCCCAATCCCCGACCGCCTTCTTTTGAAATAAAAAAGAAACAACATAAATGACTAGTAAATGGAATTACAGTCCCCTTACATCCGACGAACAAGAAGTGGAGTCCGGCCTTGCGAAACGCTATGCCGGAGTGCCGCCTATTAGCGAGCTGCTGGTGCAACGGGGCATTTCCTCTGTCGAGGAGGCGGAAAAATTCTTCCATCCCTCACTGAAGGACATGCACGACCCGTTCATGATGCCGGACATGGATAAAGCCGTCAACAGGCTGAACCGTGCCATGGGAGCAAAGGAGCAGATAATTGTCTATGGCGATTATGATGTCGATGGCACTACTGCCGTCGCTCTCGTCTATAAGTATCTGCGTAATTTCTACTCTCATATCGACTACCTCATCCCGACTCGCAACGAGGACGGATACGGCATCTCGAAAGCCACCATCGACGCGGCCGCCGAACAAGGGGTCAAACTCTTCATCATACTTGATTGCGGAATCAAGGCGACCGAAGAGATCGAATATGCCCGGACTCTGGGCATCGACTTTATAATCTGTGACCATCACGTGCCCGACGAGACTCTACCGCCGGCGGTGGCCATACTGAATCCCAAACTCGAAGGGAGTCCCTACCCGTGCCCTCACCTGTCGGGCTGCGGCGTGGGCTATAAGTTCATGCAGGCCTTCGCCATGTCCAACGGTCTCGGAAGTGCCGAACTCGAAGGGATGCTCGACCTCGTGGCTGTCTCCATCGCGGCTGATATCGTGCCGATGGTGGGAGAGAACCGCATAATGGCCTATCATGGCCTTAAACGGCTCAATTCCAATCCCAACATGGGATTGCGTGCCATAATCCGTATATGCGGACTCTCAGGACGCGAGATCACCATAAGCGACGTCATCTTCAAGATCGGACCCCGCATCAACGCATCTGGACGTATGCAGAGCGGCAAGGAGGCCGTGGATCTTCTCGTGGCGCGCGACGTCATGGATGCCTACAACCGTGCCAAGGAGATCGACCGCTACAATCAGGACCGCAAGGAGCTTGACAAGCAGATCACTGACGAGGCCAACGCGATCCTTGAGGAACATCGCGAGACGCTCTCCGACAAAAAGTCGATAGTCATCTACAACAAGAACTGGCACAAAGGCATCATCGGAATAGTCGCATCTCGTCTGACAGAGCTTTACTATAAGCCTTCGGTCGTCCTGACCTTCTCAAACGGCTTAGCTACCGGCTCATCGCGTTCGGTGCAGGGATTCGACGTGTATCGTGCCGTCGAATCGGTGCGTGACCTACTCGAAAACTTCGGAGGACACACCTACGCCGTAGGCCTCTCGCTCAAAGAGGAGAACATCCCGGAATTCACACGCCGTTTCGAGCAGTTTGTCGCCGACAATATTCGTCCTGATCAGCTCACACCGCAGCTCGATATCGACGCCTACCTCACATTCTCGGAGATCACTCCTGAGTTCCTCGGACTGCTGCGTCTCTTCAATCCATTCGGACCGGGCAATAACAAACCGGTGTTCTGCACCCGCGGAGTCACCGATTTCGGCACATCTAAACTCGTGGGCCGTCACAACGAACACATCAAGCTCGATCTTGTCGATCCGACATGCGGTAAGGTAATGAACGGCATTGTATTCAACAGTGCCGAGCACTTTGACCACATTCACTCCGGCAAACCGTTCAGCATCTGCTACACCATTGAGGAGAACAAGCATAAAGGAGGCTCGGCAATCCAGCTTTTTGTCAAGGCTATCCATCTCGAATAGGCCGGTCTGACCCCACAGTCCATTCCACTCTCCGACGATGCCACAGAGCGTACTGAAAACATACTGGGGCTACGACGCCTTCCGTCCGCTGCAGCGCGAGATAATCGATTCCGTGCTTGCAGGCCACGACACTCTCGGACTCCTTCCGACCGGAGGTGGCAAGTCCATCACATTTCAGGTCCCGGCACTACTGTTGCCGGGACTTACCATTGTCGTGACGCCGCTTATATCCCTGATGAAAGATCAGGTGGATAATCTCCGCGAAC
This sequence comes from Duncaniella sp., assembly GCF_029056165.1. Taxonomy (NCBI): domain Bacteria; kingdom Pseudomonadati; phylum Bacteroidota; class Bacteroidia; order Bacteroidales; family Muribaculaceae; genus Duncaniella; species Duncaniella sp. Next base: position 87,369 of record NZ_JAIDBW010000035.1, read on the forward strand.
GCGACATCCGTGCCGTTCACTTCCACACCGGACTCACACGCCGTGAGGCTGAACTTGGTCTGACCAGATGCCGGCTCGGAAAGGCAAAACTTGCCTACGTCTCGCCCGAACGTCTCCAGAACGACAATTTCATGGCCGAGTTGCGCACCATGAAGATAAGCCTGATCGTAGTGGATGAAGCCCACTGTATCTCCCAATGGGGCTATGATTTCCGGCCGTCATATCTTAAAGTCGTACGTCTGCGTGAGATCGTCGGTTATAACGTACCCGTCCTTGCCCTGACCGCATCGGCCACTCCCGAAGTCACCGCCGATATCATGCGCGAGCTTCACTTTTCCGAACCGAAAGTGTTTGCACGCTCATTCTCACGCGACAACCTGTCATACATCGTGCGCTATACCGACTTCAAAGAGGAAGTGCTCTTGCGCGTGCTCCGTGCTACGACGGGATGCGCCATAGTCTATGTCCGTTCGCGCCGCCGATGCCGTGAGATCGCACAGATGCTACTCCGCGAGGGGATCAGTGCCGACTACTATCATGCAGGTCTCGATCCGGAAGAGAAGGAATTGAGGCAGAACGCTTGGAAAAATGACCTTGTGCGCGTGATCGTCGCTACAAATGCGTTCGGAATGGGCATTGACAAACCGGACGTGCGCACCGTGATCCACCACGACCTCCCTTCGTCACTCGAAGAATACTATCAGGAGGCAGGACGTGCCGGGCGCGACGGACGTGAATCATTTGCAGTAGTGATAGCCTCACAGCGCGACAAAGCCTCTCTCTCGCGCCGTCTCAGCGAGAGCTTCCCCGAAAAGGACTTTATCAGGCGTGTCTATGAGCTTACCGGAAATTTCCTCGACGTAGCCGTCGGCGACGGTTACGGACAGCTCTTTGAATTCAGTCTCGAACAGTTCTGCCGTACATATTCACTGCCACCCGCGCCTACAAGGAGTGCCCTGCATATCCTGACACGAGCCGGATATCTGGAATATATCGAGGAAACGACCTCATCGTCACGCATGATGGTGATAATGAAAAAAGATGAGCTCTATGACCTTGACCTCACGCCTGAAGCCGAAGATGTGTTCCAGTGCATACTACGCACCTATACAGGGCTCTTTGCCGACTATGTGCGCATAAGCGAGATCACCATAGCCCGCTCCACAATGCTGTCGTCCGAACAGGTCTATCAGGCTCTCCTCTACCTCGGCCGCATACATGCCATACACTATATCCCGCGACGCACCACACCTTACATATACTACACCACCTCACGCGAACTGCCTAAACATATCGTGATCCCGACAGAAGTTTATGAGCGACAGCGCGAGAGAATGGCAAGGAGACTCGATGCCATGAAAGAATTTGTCTTTTCATCGTCGCAATGCAGGGTCAGAGGTATGCTCCGCTACTTCGGTGAGGAAGAGGCTTCCGATTGTGGCAAATGCGATGTCTGCCGTTCACGCCTGAAAGCAGCCTCCCGCTCTTCATCCGCTGACGATGACGACCTCCGTAAAAGCATCATCTACCGTGCGACGCAACCGGGAGGTGCGGAAGTCGGAAGTCTTCTCACAGACTTGCGTGGGAACCGCGAAAAGATCATAGCTATCATCCGTGAGCTTGCCGATACAGGCCATATCAACCTCACAGGTCAGAGAATAACGGCTCAGCCGTAATAAGCCTACCTACAAGACGCTTACAGTCTCTGACCGCTACTTACCTCAGGCATGACGGCCAACAATCACAACATAAACGATCACTCCTTCCAACTCTTCTGTATATCCCATGCGCTATATCCGCCACATTATTCTCACAATACTGTTCTTTGTTCTGATCTTTCAGACATCGGTCACAACTTACGGATCATCCGTCGGATGGCTTCCGGAGCTGAACCAAAAGCCTACCAAGGTAAAGGTCATTAACGACTCCAAAGAACCCTCGGCGACTCTGGAGATAGCTGTCAATGAGTTGCGTCGCCATTGGAAAGGAGGAGCTGTCACTATCCATAACGGCCATTGTTCCTACGGACTGAAACAAAACGGCTTCCGGATAAAGCGTGATGGTAAAAAAGCTGACATCTATGCTGCCGATGATCTTGGTATGCTCTATGGTGTCTATGCCCTCTTGCGTCAACCGGCCAGCATGAAAAAGTACGATCTGACCGACAATCCTTTCTATGATCTGCGTCTCCTGAACCACTGGGATAATCTCGACGGCAGTGTCGAACGCGGCTATGCAGGTAAATCCCTCTGGAACTGGGATGAGCTTCCCTCAGTCCTTTCACCACGCTACGAAGAATATGCGCGCGCCAATGCCGCCATCGGTATTAACGGAGTGGTAATCAACAATGTGAATGCCTCTCCCAAAATCCTTACCGAGGAGTATCTTCTGAAGGTTGCAGCCCTTGCCGACCTCTTTCGGCCATACGGAATAAAGGTATATCTATCGGTCAATTTTGCCTCCCCAATGGTGCTTGACGGTCTTCCGACAGCCGATCCGCTCGACCGTAGGGTCATAAGATGGTGGAACGACAAAGCCGAAGAAATCCATAACCTCATCCCCGATTTCGGTGGTTTCCTCGTGAAAGCCAATTCGGAAGGACAGCCCGGCCCTATGGATTTCGGACGTAGTCATGCCGACGGTGCAAATATGCTTGCAAAAGCACTCGGAATCTATGGCGGGATCGTGATGTGGCGTGCGTTTGTATATTCACCTGCCGATGCCGACCGTGCAAAACAGGCTTATCTGGAATTTCAACCGTTTGACGGACAGCTTGAACCCAACGTGATCATTCAGATAAAGAACGGTCCTGTCGATTTTCAACCGCGTGAACCCTACTCGCCCCTTTTCGGTGCGATGCCGCAGACTGATGAGATGGTGGAGTTTCAGATAACACAGGAATATCTCGGCCATGCCAATCACCTTGCTTTCCTCGCACCGATGTGGACCGAATTTTTCGATTATGTAAAGCCCGTATCCATCAAGGCCGTGGCAGGTGTGGCGAATATCGGCGATGATGCAAACTGGACCGGAAATCCTCTCGCACAGGCCAACTGGTATGCCTTCGGCCGTCTTGCATGGAATCCATATTTGTCAGCAGACAGTATCGCCGATGAATGGCTGTCCGAAACGCTTGTCAACAAAGCGACCGTCCCCACCGGTATCTATAACTCGCTAAAGGATATGCTGACTTCAAGCCGCGAGGCAGTGGTTGACTATATGATGCCTCTCGGCCTCCACCATCTGTTTGCCTTCGGCCATCACTATGGACCTGAACCTTGGTGTGATGTCAAAGGCGCACGTCCCGACTGGCTTCCCAAATACTATCACCGTGCCGACAGCGCGGGTCTTGGCTTCGACCGGTCGCCGGGAGGCAGTAATGCTGTCAGTCAATATCCGGCACCGTTGCGTCAGCGGTTAGCTTCAATGGATAGCTGTCCGGAAGAGTTTATCCTATGGTTTCACCACGTGCCTTGGGATCACCGCATGAAGTCGGACAATACACTGTGGGAGGAGCTGTGTAAGGCATATCAGCGCGGTGTCGATAAGGTCGCTTCATATCAACCTGTCTGGGAATCGGCACGTCCCTACGTGGATGAGACCATCCATGCAGACGTGAGCCGCAGACTGGAGACACAACTACGCGATGCACGCTGGTGGCGTGACGCCTGTCTGCAATACTTCGCACAATTCTCCGGTATGGAAATTCCTTCAGAGATCGCTGTCACGATGACACTGCTGGAGGATCTGAAGAAAATCAAACTCCCCATCACCAACCACGAATCCCCCTCCCCGGCTCTCCTCGACACCCTCCGCCCGTGAGGTAAATGAGTCATCAAGCAGGATTATTCCAATCCGTTTGTGGCTGTGTCAGCATTAACCTTCAATATTCCCACTCCCCCCTTTATTGGGGAGCATCCGGATCAATAGATCGCAGAGGCGACCCGACGGACTGAATCGGAGGCCATGAGGGTGTAAAAGTGGATACTTGGCACTCCATGCGACATCAGCTCCCGACATTGATTGATGCACCATTCGACACCGACTTCCTTCACCTCATCATCGGAAGTGCATTTACGCAGTTCTGCCGCAAAGGGTTCGGGTATGTCGGAACGGAACACTCGCGGAAGCACATTGAGCTGGTTGCGGAACACTACCGGTTTTATTCCCGGAATAATAGGAACGGTGATACCGGCCTCACGGCAACGTTCAACGAATGAATAGTATTTCTCGTTGTCGAAAAACATTTGTGTCACCAGATAGTCAGCTCCGGCTTCCACTTTCTGACGGGCATAATAGAGATCCGATTCCATATTCGGAGCCTCCTCGTGTTTCTCCGGATAGCAGGCCATCCCATAGCTGAACGGAGTGGCATTAGCCTCGAAAGTCTCACCGTCGGCATAGATGCCACGATTGAAATCATTGACCTGCGCCTGCAGATCGGTAGCATGAAGATTGACCTTTGAGGGATCGGCAGTCTTCTCCGGTCCTTTGGAATCGCCACGGAGCAGCAGGAGGTCATGCACACCAAGGAAATTGAGGTCAATCAGGGCATATTCAGTCTCGTCACGTGTAAAACCCTTACATATAATGTGGGGGACTGCAGTAATACCATATTTATTCTGAATTGCCGACGCTATGGCCACCGAGCCGGGGCGTTTACGCATCTTCTGCGGGCGATAGCTACCGTCGGGCATCTCCTTGAAGATCATTTCACTACGGTGAGAGGTGATATTGATGTACTTGGGATCAAATTCACGCAATTTGTCTATGATATTATAGACTTTTTCAATACTGTTGCCTTTTAGCGGCGGAAGGATCTCAAAAGAGAACGCGGTCGAACCGGGACGCGCAGTGAGATGATCAATTACTCTCATGACATTTATAAATTTATATTCTGACGTTAATTGCTCTTTGGTTTATTTAGAAGGAGACTCCGAGAGCCGATCAAGATACACCACTGCTTCAGGTCCAAGATTGAATATCAGATCAAGTACGGACAGGCCGGAGATAAAACCGAGCTTATCCTCCCTCACCTGCCAATAGGGAGGCAAATCATCGTAACCCACAGCGTAGTCATCCGGACTGGCGGGAAGCATCTCACCTCCGCTTGCTTCATCAAGCATACCATCCTGCGCGGACACAACCGGAGCAGGAAGCAGCAGTCTAGCGCGAATCCATCCGTCCCAAGCATCAGAAAGATCACGCAGCAACGGGAAACGCTCCTCAACGCCGGATGTAAGCATCGGCAGAAGCGCATCGAAATAATATTCAAAGAACGGTGTACGGCCGTAGGCACTTTCAAGAGCCACACGGTGGACATCCCACCATTTTCCATGATCGGATATGCGCACATCTCCCCACGAGCAACGACTGCTCTCAGGTTTTGCTATCGGCACGGTAAATTCGAGACGGCCACGGGTATCGGCTATGGCAAAACGGTGTGTATCCTTGAAACGCTTGTCAAAACGTCTGCCCCAGTCAATGGAGGTAGCACCGGCCAAGCGCACACGCAGATAGTGGGCCACCGATCCGCAAAAGACCGGAGGCAACACCACAATATCTTCAGTCAGAGAAATTTCCACCGGATAAGCCTTTAACTTTACACCATATCAATACTCATCCACATTAGCCTTGCGGAAGATTCTGTTCCAGCGGATGCCCCCGTTAAAGATGGAATGATCCTTATCGAAGGATATGAGCACACGTTCAGGACGACCCACGATGTGATCCTCAGGCACAAAACCCCAGTAACGGGAATCGAGAGAGTTATCGCGGTTATCACCCATCATGAAATAGTAGTCCATCTTGAACGTATAGGTATCTTGCGGCTCACCGTTGATCCATAGTTTACCATCGCGGTATTCGGCATCGGAATTACCCTCATAGTCCTTGATGACGCGCCCGTAGATCTGCCATGCACGCGGCCCCATGACCAGACGCGCACCCTTTTTAGGAATCCACAGCTCGCCGTAGTCCGACCGCGTCCAGTCAAGACTCACGACATCGGGGAACAGTGGTTCACCCTTAGGTGCGGGCATCTTCATCACCTTGGCGATATCAGGGTCTGACTCAAGGGCTTTGACCATTGCAGGGGTGAGGGGTGAGGCATAGATCGAGGGGACTGAACCGTCAGGGTTGACCGTGAATCCGAGCGAACGAAGTCCGGGGGTGTCCTCCTGACTGACCGGCACTTCATGGCGGTCATCGACAGAGATTCCGAGCTCCTCCCAGTCTGCTTCGGTCATCGAACCATTCTTCACCTGAAAATAGTAGTTGTACTGCACATTTTCAGGCTGCTTTATAGGTTCACCGTTGATATAGATGACCCCATCAACAATCTTGATACGCTCACCGGGCAGACCGACTGCACGCTTGACGTAATTCTCACGCCGGTCAACAGGACGGTAGATCACCTCGCCGAAAGTCTGGGGATTATTGTAGATGGCATCACGGCCATACATTTTGACAAGAGTATAGTAGTCGGGATTCTGCACCTTCACGGCCACCGTATCACCCGCAGGGAAATTGAACACGACAATATCGCCACGCTGCACCTCACCCAGACCTTTAAGACGCTTGTAGCTCCACTGGGGAGATTCGAGGTAGGACTTGGTATTGATGATGGGGAAGGTATTCTGCACGAGCGGGAAATGAACCGGAGTCATGGGGACACGGGGTCCGTAGGCCATCTTGTTTACCCAAAGATAATCGCCGACAAGAAGTGACTTTTCCAGCGATGACGACGGGATCTGATAGTTCTGTCCGATAAAAGTAAAGACAAAATAGACGAGGATAAGGGCATAGACAATAGCATCCACCCAACTCATGACCGCACGCACGGTAGCGTTTTTCGACTTCTTCCACCATGTCAGAGGTATATAGCCCGTGATGTAGATATCGAAAAGGAGAAACCAGAAAAGGGCCACCCACCAGCTTCCGAGCCATGCCACCCAGATGAAAAAGATGAGCGATACGAGACCGAAACGTATCCAGCGTGTAGGACGGTTATCTTTCACGCGGCGGATGAAATCCTCGGTGAAACTTTTTGACTCCTGTTGCGGAGAGGTAGTTGTTGACATTTACGGAGAAGGGGGAATATTTTTAAATTTTTGCTTTAGCTATGCTTCGGGCCATACCGATGGCCGAAACCGTTTTGTATAAAAAAATCGGTTAAGATATTCAGAGAAGTTCCGACATCATTTCCTCGATAGTGAATATGCCTTTCTTACCGGCGATCCACTCGGCGGCCATGACAGCTCCGAGAGCGAAACCGTCGCGGCTCTTGGCACGATGCGTGATCGAGATGCAATCGACAGGTGAATCCCAATCGATGGTGTGCGTACCGGGCACTTCACCTTCGCGCATACTCAACACCGGAAGAGCGTCTGACGCAATTTCAGGAGCATCGACCTTCGCGGCCAATTCCTGCGGAGTCATCGAAGCATTGGTCTCATCGATCCATACCATACCCTCGTCGGCCCAAGAGTTGACGCGCTCGTTCTCAGAAATGATACCCTCGGCAAGAGTGATGGCCGTGCCTGACGGATGGTCAAGCTTATGCACGTGGTGAGTCTCGTAGAGATGCGGTTTGTACTGGGGAAGATGGCTCATGAGCGAGGCCAGCTTACGGTTGATTATGTTGAAAATATTGACTCCGATGGAGAAATTGCTTGACGCGAGGAGTGCACCTCCTGCATCCACGACACTCTTCTCCACCTCGTCACGGCGTGAAGCCCAGCCTGTGGAGCCACAGATGACGGGCACACCGGCAGCGGCGGCGCGCATCACATTGTCAGGAGCAGTGGAGGGAGTGGTGAATTCAATGGCGGCATCGGCTGTAGCGAAAGCCTCGCCTTCTATATCGGCGGAGTTATGGAGATCGATTATCGAAACTATCTCATGGCCGCGTTCGCGGGCTATGCGTTCGATGGCGTGACCCATCTTTCCGTAACCTATCAGAGCTATTTTCATAACTTTATTTAGAGTGTTGGTTCAGTATATTGTGCAAAATTACAAAAAAATCCATTTATTTTGTAGGGATAGACTAAAATCCGTATATTTGCAGTAGGGAAGCCGGTGTCATTTTTCACAATGTCCGGATCTTTATATCTCCCCTTCTTTCGTTTCCAATTTCAGAAAAAACACAGTATCTAAGTAAAAAAGATTACACAAGGTCATGCATCAGATTTCCATCAGGGAGTCAATGAAGCAGATCATAGAGGCAGAGGCCCATGCTCTTCAAGCGATTCCGTACAGCGACGCCTATGAAAAGGCCGTCGGACTGATAATCGAGCATGTACATCGTCGCGGTGGGAAACTCGTTGCCTCAGGCATGGGCAAAGCGGGGCAGATAGCCCTGAACATAGCCACTAAATTCTCCTCGACGGGTACGCCCGCCGTCAGCATTCATCCATCGGAGGCACAGCACGGCGACATCGGCATGCTCCAGCCGAACGACATCATGCTCCTCGTCTCAAACTCCGGTCATACCGCCGAAGTGGTCGAGCTGGGAGCTATAGCCAAGCGACTTTACCCGGAAATTCCGATAATCGTCCTGACAGGCGATGACAAAAGTGAACTTCCGCGCATGGCAGACGTTACACTTTTGACCGGTGGACCTGACGAAGTCTGTCCGCTCGGTCTGACCCCTACCACTTCGACCACGGTCATGAGCGTCATCGGTGACGTGCTTGTGGCCTCGGTCACACGATTAACAGACTTTACAGCCGAGGAGTATGCCAAACGACATCAGGGAGGCTCTCTCGGATACAAATCACGAAAGGAAGCAGATATATGAACAAGGCTATCTACATCGGAGAACTGGCACTCAGCGTCTCGCTGTGTGCCGATGGCCATGCCGAAACCGGCGTGGGAGACTGGGCTGTGAACGCAGCCGTGATCGACGGACGCATGGAACTCCCGACCATCTGGGTCGGAGAAGCTGCGGCCGGAACAGTCGGTGACCATATCCTGAAATATCTTCAGGAGGCAAATGTCGGCACGGAATCCATCGACCGCTTCACCGAAGGAGTGAGTCCGGTAAGAGTGTTTGCCGGCGATGACTCCTCGACCACAGTCGATCACAGCAAATATCCGGCCGAACCGATGAATGCCATCTGGCCCCGGATCGACGAGGGTGATATTATTATCTACGGCTCTTACATGGCTCTTGAGACCCGCAATCACGCCCGTATGATCGACTTCCTGAAATATGCGAAGGCACGCAAGGCCTATCTCGTATATCTCCCCTATTTTGAATCTCATCAGGTGCCGCGTATCACCCGTGTGATGCCTTCTGTGTTCGACTGTCTCGAACTCGCTGACCTCGTCGTGGGACGTGATGCCGATATCCGTGCCATCTTCCCGACAGGAAGCATGGATGGTGTATTCAAGGATCATATCCTCTTTTACTGCCGTCGTTTCCTCCACATAGATCCCGCAACCAAAGTGATGCGCTTCTTCGAGGGGGATCAGTCGTGGACACGCCAATGTCATCCTACCACGAATACCGAATTTCAATGGAGTGCGGGCGCACTCGCAGGTATCGTCCGCGCGCTCACCGAAGGAAAGCGCGATGCTGACGACATCATGGCTTACGGCAATGAGACCGCTCACAGCGAACTGGCCACGACCATCAGCCATCCCTGCATAAAATAATATCAGTCCCCGCTACGCACTATCCGACGGATCAACACCATCCCCCAACCCATTTCCCCCAACCCCGAAGCATCTAAATGAAAGCTATCTCGCTCGAAGGTCTGTTTGCAAAACCGACCACCGACATATCCTCGCTCCGCACCCTGATGAAGCGCAACCGTTCCATGTCGGAACTCCGTCACGCCATAGGTGAGGTGGAGTTTGACACTGCCTACGATTTTCTGCGCACGACAGCCATCGAGATGGTCGAACGTGGGGAAATCGACAAGGCGATACAAGATGTTGAGGAAATCGACGCGCTGATCACACGTTCGGGTGAGGAGGATCATGCCCTGCTTGACATCCATGCAGCCCTCCTCCAGATACTGACCGCTCTCTTTATCGAGAAGGAGGACACTGAAGCTGCGACAGCAACCGCAGCCTCGGTGCTGACCCTGCTCTCGCAGGAAGCCAAGCGCAAGGATGAACCCTTTCTGCAGATACTCGGCGCGTTGCTCTACGACATAGCATTCCTCCATACCCAACGCAAGGAATACAAGCAGGCAGAACGCGAACTGTCAAAGGCTCTTAAAATATTCGAACGTCTCGCCAAGAGCAATCCCGAACGATACGCCTCACTCCACGTGATGGCTCTCAACGCAGCGACGGCCACTTACCGTAACCGCGTGAAGCAAGCCGAACTCCTCGCGCACTATCAGGTGGCCACTTCAACCTATCTGCAAGAGGTCAACGCTGGCGTAAGCGAGGCCACAGGCCGACTGGTAGATTCCATAAAGGCCGAAGGCGATACCCTCGCACAGATGGGACGCCACCGCGAAGCGATGCAGTACTATACCCGCGCACTGAAATATCTGACCAAGATCGAACCCGACTTCACCCTGCGCCAGCTGCAGCTGTCCATATCGCTCGGAGAGGCTATGCTGCGTGTCAGTGCCATGAAGGAAAAGGGTATCCATCTGCTCAACACCATGCTCCATAAAGCCACTAAGATCAACGCGACCGAGGAGCACCGCAGAATTGTGGATATACTGTTCAACGCCCGCAGCTCATCGCTCGACATACTCGCCATCTGGCACAAGATATTCCCGAAATAAATTAAAGAAATAACCTTAAACTACAATAATGTCACAATACAACCCAAAGAGTGCTCTCCCCGAAGTTGAAAATGTAAGAATCGCCATCGCTACCGCAGAATGGAACACACACATCACAGGTGCGCTCCGTGACGATGCCGTAAAGATGCTTAAAGACTACGGTCTGACGGACGATGATATCGCTACCGTGGATGTCCCCGGTGCTGTCGAGCTTACTTTCGCTGCATCGAAACTCATCGAGTCGGGCAATTTCGATGCTGTAATCGTGATCGGATGTGTGATCAAGGGTGATACTCCCCATTTCGACTACGTGTGTCAGAGCGTCACTCAGGGAATCACACAGCTCAATGCCGATTGCGACATTCCGGTGATATTCGGTGTGCTCACTGTCAACGAGGAGCAGCAGGCTCTTGACCGTGTCGCAGGAGGCAAAGGCAAGGAATTTGCCGAGACGGCTCTGAAGATGGTGGCTTTCAACCGTATTGCCGACGATCTCTAAGCTCCTGTCTTTCCATCTTACAACTAACCATTCTTACCCTCCAATCCATCCCCCACTCCTGACGCAAAAATGGAGCGACTGATGCAATATGTGTGGCAACATCGGCTGCTTGTGCAGACTGATCTCGTCACTGTGGATGGCCGCAGGGTATCAGTCATAGACCCCGGTCGGCTCAATACCGACGCGGGGCCTGATTTTTTCAATGCCAAGGTAAAGATCGGCGACAATCTCTGGGTCGGTGACGTGGAGATTCATGTCCGCGCAAGCGACTGGCACCGTCATCGCCACGACGGTGACCGGGCTTATGATTCAGTGGTGCTCCACGTCGTGGATAAGGACGACACGCAGATCTGCCGCAGTAACGGCGAGGTGATCCCCCAGATGCGCATGGCCTGCTCGCCGGAATTCCATTGCCGTTATCATGAGCTCGTGGATAGAGCCGACATTGACCTGCCATGTGCGCGGGAGATTCCGGAGCTGTCAAGTCTCCATCTGACTGACTGGCTTACCTCTCTTGCCTACGAACGCCTCTATGCCAAGGCGGGTCATATCGAAGATCTGCTGAAACAATATGCGGGCGACTGGGAACAGACTTGCTACGTGATTCTTGCCCGTGCCCTCGGTTTCAGCACCAATTCCGAACCGATGGAGCGTCTGGCCATGTCGCTCCCGCTGCATTTCCTGCGCAAGCACAGCGATTCAGACGTGGCTATCGAGGCTCTGATGTTCGGACAGGGAGGATTTCTTGAGAAAGCACCCAAGGATGACCCTTACGTGGCGACTCTCGATCGTGAACACCGCTTTTTCGCACATAAATTCTCGTTGAAGCCTCTCCAGCCTCTCGGATGGAAGATGGCAAGGATGCGTCCGCACAATTTTCCCCACCGGCGCATAGCCTTACTTGCACGGCTCGTGGCCTCCGACTCCCGTCTGGTAAGCCGCATAATCAAGTCGGAAGGAGTTGATGCGCTCCGTGGTATATTCAATGAACCTCTTACTGGCTACTGGGCCACGCATTTCACTTTCGGACCGGCCAGCGAACGCAGTTACGAATGTCTGAGCCGTAGTTCGACGGACATTCTTCTGATCAACGTGGCCGCACCGCTCATGATGGCCTACGGAACGCTACATGGCGATGAAGAGTTATGCAGCAGGGCCGTGGATCTGCTGCATGACTTACCGTCGGAGAATAATTCGATAGTGACTCTGTTCGGTTCGGCCGGAATAGGGAGTAAGGACGCTTTCACCTCGCAGGCTCTAATACATCTACGACGCAACTATTGCCAACCGCGCAAATGCCTCTATTGCCGCCTTGGCCATCGCCTACTCGCCGCAAAGGCAAGGAGGTAGGCACAAACCTTTCTCATCCGGAATTAGGAGTGAACTGAACAGGTAAAAATCCTCGCATCTAATAAATTGACTTACAGCAATATCACAATTGTATTTGTAGGGACGCGGCGTGCCGCGTATGCCGAATTGAATACATCAGCCTGAGATAATCAATCTGTTTGAAATACAGGCTATTACTATTTCATTCGGCATACGCGGCACGCCGCGTCCCTACAAATTCAGTGGATGTGAGGGGCTTTTGAGAGTATGGAATCAGATATCTTCCTCGATCGAGAAGTCGTCGGGGAGGTCTTCGTCATCAAAGAGAGAGTCATCGACAGCCTTGATGTCGTCAGCTGTAGGCTCGTCAGAGTCTGCCGCTTCCTTTTTGTCACCCTTCTTAGCAGTGTCTTTCTTAGCACCGGGACGTGCTTCCTTACTTTTCAGAGCCTCCATGATCAGAGCCTCAAGTTCATCGGCAAGTTCAGGATTATCCTGAATCACACGCTTGGCCGCATCGCGTCCCTGAGCGAGTTTGGAATCATTGTAGGAGAACCATGAACCGCTCTTCTTGATAATGCCGAGTTCCACACCGAGGTCAATGATCTCACCACTGCGCGAGATACCTTCACCAAACATAATGTCGAATTCAGCACGCTTGAAGGGGGGCGCAACCTTGTTCTTCACGACCTTTACCTTGGTGAGCTTGCCGAGCACGTCGTCACCGTCCTTAATGGCTGTGCTGGGACGGATATCGATACGGACAGAGGCATAGAACTTCAGGGCGTTACCACCGGTCGTTGTCTCCGACGGGCCAAACATCACACCGATCTTCTCGCGGAGCTGATTGATGAAGATACAGGTAGTGTTCGTGCGTGAGATAGTACCGGTGAGCTTACGCATAGCCTGTGACATGAGTCGAGCCTGAACACCGACGTTCTTATCGCCCATATCGCCGTCGATCTCGCTCTTGGGAGTAAGAGCTGCCACGGAGTCGATCACGAGAATGTCAATGGCCGACGAGCGGATGAGCTGCTCGGCTATTTCAAGGGCCTGTTCGCCGTTGTCGGGCTGCGCCATGAGGAGATTATTGACATCCACACCGAGTTTTTCGGCATAGAAACGGTCAAACGCGTGCTCCGCATCGATGATGGCTGCGATACCTCCCGCCTTCTGTGCCTCGGCAATGGCATGGATGGCAAGTGTGGTCTTACCTGACGATTCCGGACCGTAGATTTCAATGATTCGGCCTTTGGGATAACCACCTACGCCGAGAGCATGATTGAGGCCGATCGAACCGGTAGGGATCACCTCGACATTCTCTATGTTTTCATCGCCGAGCTTCATGATGGCTCCGCGACCGAAACTTTTCTCAATATTTCCGAGAGCTTGCGCAAGGGCGTTGAGTTTGGCCTTTGCGGGATCTGTTTCCTTCTCCTTAGCTCCCTTTATGGTTGCTTCTTTTTTTGCCATATTTATCTTGTTTTATTATTTCCAATTCATCCTTCGCTGCAAAGTTAAGACATGGCATGTGCAACAATCATGCACACATCAGCTAAACAATGTTAACAGCGGTTTCATTTTTCCGATTGCTAAGTTAGCCATTTATCAGGGAGCTGGCAAGGGATTTAAAATAAAATATCATTTTTTTTATGTTGCACCGAACCATTTCCAAGGCTAATTCGTTTTATAGACAAAGTAAAAAAACTTTTTCCATTGCAAGAAATGTGATAATGATTGGTTTATTATCTAAGCGAGAAGACGATGTGATATCATCTTCTCGTTTGGTTTTTATACCCTTGAATCTGGAATACGGAGAAGGGATATAAAAAATCAACGGATAACAAAATAGTAGATTCTCAGCTATTTTGTTATCCGTTGATTTCAGTGCGCCTTCATCGAGTTCCTTACTTATTTATGGGAGTCATTTTCTTGACGATTTCTTCCGGATCGGGGAGATCCAATTCCACACCTTCGGCAGCCATGGTGGCAATTGTTTTATTGGTTTCTGCGAGATCCCTCTTTACCGCTTCATAGATCCAGTCGGGAACACCTAACTTTGCAGCCTCCTCCGCAGAGATATCAATACGGTACTCCTGACCATCAAGTTTGAGGTGAGGATAGAGTGCAAGTGCAGCCTTACGCCGGAGACGCAGTTCGTCCTGCTTCTCTTTTGGAAGATCCTTAATAGCGTCTTCGAACTGTTCAGCTTCCGGATCCTCATAAGCCACTATAATCTCTTCACCCGTCTGAGTGTCAGACGTAGGAGTTGCTGACTGCGAACACGCAGCCATGATAAAAGACAGAGCAAGCACCATCAGTGCCTCAAAATGTTTCTTATACTTCATATTTCTAATAATTATTAATATGCGGTCCAACTACAATACCCTCCATTCATGTCTGAAGTTCTGAACTCCACAGTAGCAATTACATCTGAACCTGAAGCAGGAACGGTGACTGAAGTAGTTCTATTACATCCAATTGCACTTATCAAGGTTTTTGAATTTGTTGCACCAAATGCAGATACTGAGCACACATAAATTGGAAAGATAGCTACTTTGGGAACACACCAAAATACCACTTCAGTAGTACCACTAACTGCTTTAAAAGTAGCTTGCACAGGTTCATTCGAAAACGACTCTAATCGCCCAGCCGCCTTCATTGAACCTGCTCTTGAAAGTCTCTTAGATTTAAATGTTTCGGGCTTATATTGAATTTCAGGATTCTTGTATCTTTTTAGTGATGCTTGTATGTCAGGAAGGCTCAGAGTATCACCCTTTTCCATTTGTTCAGTCACAAATTTATTTATATCATTAATTTCTTTTAATACAATATCATATATTGTATCCCTGACTCCAAGCTTTTCTGCTTCTTGCTGTGTGAGTTCTAAAGAATATTGATTATCTGATAACACAATATATTCACCCACTATTTGAGCAGCCTTTCTTCTTTCAAATGCTAACGGTCGTTCATTTTCAGGTATTGACATCATCATCGAGTATATAGTAGGATCCATATACTGCTCTTTGGACTCTGTTGAAAATATGGGAGCTACCTCATTTGAGGCACATGAGGCTACCATTCCAATGGCCAAAATTATTATAAAATAAGTTATTATTTTCCGCATAAATACAATTTATTTACTAATACTTTTTTATTTACTAATACTTTTAGTTATAAGCACAAACTACCGACATACTTGTGTGATTCACTTATAAGCTTCAATTTATAACACCCCTCAAGATACAGAAGTCGGTCTACAAAAATATTCGGATCATCTGTTATTATGATCGGGTAATTTAGTTCTGAATCCCAAAGTTCAAACGATGTAATTTCTAATGAGTATTGTAGCAATATGGTTTTACTATCCATATTCAATTTACACATAATTCTTCTGCTCGGTGAACGTAAACCCTTTGATGGAATATCGTCAGGATCCTCTGGCTCTGATTCGGACATCTGTTCTTCCATATCTACTGTGATAGAATTATTGGCCATCGCAGGTACTGCATAATATAAAAGACAGATCACACACGTAATTAATAAAATACTTCGGTTCATACTGATTTAGTTATTTTTTGTAAAAGTACACCTTTATCCTATATATATCGAAAATTTCTAGTACGGAAATAGTACGGTTTTGTTCTTTTACATTATAACTACATCAATAGCAATTAATTATATATAGAGAATTAGAGCATCTAAAAGCTTAATATTAACTTTAGAACCAAAAATTTTATTACATAAGGTCGAACGTCGGGAGGTAATAGTACTTTTTGTACGATTCAGCAGTACAGCCATATTAGTTGGAGATATCCCAAAACGCATCAATAAAGCAATCTGGAAATCTGAATTGGAAAGATGACAATTGGTAAGAGTATCTAGACGACCTTTAAACCCAGGCGCATCATTCTCAATCACTCGTCGCAGATCATGCCATAGAGGATCATCATATTTAAGTGCCTTCCTCTTTTGAATCATCAGAGAAAGTCTGTTATATATATCCGACTGAATTAAATTTTGTCGTACTGAAAATATCTGTTTCCGATCTCTCTCTAAGACTTCAAATTCCTTTAATATTTTCTCTCGTAGAACCGTAGTTTCGGATTTGACAGATGAGTCCGTAATAAATTTATTTTGTTCAGTTGAGGATTGTTGAAGGGCTTTTATTAAAGCCAACGCTCTTTGAAGACGTACAATCTGCTGAAGATTCTTTAATCGCAAACACACAACCACGGCAATTGCTGAAATAGCTATTAGTGATACAATCAAAAGAATAATAAATAATCTATTCCTTACTCTAACAGCTGACTCCTTTTCATGCAAATGCATTTGGTAATTATAATATGAATTTTGAATTGCTGCTGCTTCTACTTCACTATTATTTAAGTAATTCTCCACAGCTTTCTTATATAGAGGGATAAAGGAAAGAAGGGTATCTTTAGGTACATATTGAGAAAAATCAGAAGAAAAAATCAGTTTGAATGCATTACGATTATTGGGATCATTACTCATAGCTAATTCATGGGCATACATGTAAGCAGTATCCGCAATTCCTGCCTTAAGATATATCCTCGCAGCTACTATAAGTGCATAATTTCTACAGAGGATATCTACTTCATCCGGTAAATTACGAATGATTTGTAGTGCTGAATCATTTTTCCCCTCACGATATAATATTGACGCTAAGTCAATTTTCATATCTGAGCGGGATACAGAAGATAAAGACGACATAAACTTTATGGCTTCGGAATTATATCTTCTCGCTGCATCTAAATTACCTATGTGAAGTTGAACCTTACACATTAGATCATTTCCATAGGCCATTTGTAGAGTATCGTTCAATAATTCTCCAATTTCTATTGATTTCTGTAAATAAGGAAGAGCCTGAGAGTACAATCTTAGACGATCCAAAACACGTGCTGTTTGACTTATTACAGGTGCGATGAATGATAAATTTTCCTTTTTCTCAGGTATAATTTGGAGAACATTTTGAAAGTGACGAAGCGCAGTGGGATAATCTCCTAAATCTGAATAAACGCGCCCAGCGTAATATAGAGAAATTGGATAAAGTGATTGATCTCCATAGGAAGAATAATAATCAACTACATCTCGGATTAGACTATCAGACTTATGAACAACATAAGCCTTATCATTTGCCTTTATAGTAAGTAAATCATAATAATGTTTATCCGATTCAGACAACTCACAGACGTTCATACTGTCAAGCAATTGAATGGCTTTCTGAGGATGTACGGAACACATACTATCTATGTATTCTAATACTTCATTATTTTCCCCGGAAGATCTACATGACATTAGTCCGAAGATGATTATTGATAATACTATGTGCCATACAACAATATTTATTTTCATTTATCAAAATATAATTTTAATATTTCAAACTCCATTTACACACGATAGCAGAGATTATTTTAGGCGTATAGGTCAAAATGGGTGCTAAAATCTCTGTAAACATACCATCAGTCAGAGATTTATTATAGCTCAAAACGTTTGAGCTATAATAAATTTCCATATTTCTATGAGGTTTGTCTCTCTATAAATCAACATTATGTAATTTGGTGCATGCAAAAAAATCATAAAAACACCCATTTTGACTTATAAATATCTTATTTTATAAAAGGGATGGCTCTATTATACGGCGGATCTCATCAAGCTGACCGGAAGTAAATTCCGGGCTGTCGATGGCGGCAAGATTGGATTCAAGCTGACGGACTGACGATGCACCGATGATAACCGAGGTCACACGGCGGTCGGCCAAAAGCCACGCTACGGCCATTTGCGCAAGCGTCTGACCGCGCGATGCCGCGATATCGTTGAGCATCCGTGCAGCCTCTACTTTCTCATGAGTGACATCTGTAATTTTAAGGAAGCCATCCTTATTTGCAGCACGGCTATCGGCCGGAATACCGTTGAGGTATTTATCTGTCAACAAGCCCTGTGCGAGAGGTGAAAAGCAGATGATTCCGCTCCCCGCCTCTACCGCTACGTCGAAATTCTCCTCAATGGCCTTGCGATCAAACATCGAGGCCCGATACTGGCTCAGAAGACAAGGGACTTTGGCCTCACGGAGTATATCGCAAGCAAGTTTCTGCTGCTCAGGAGGATATTTTGAAATACCTGCATAGAGAGCCTTACCGGAGCGCACAATGTCGATAAGAGCCTGCATGGTTTCCTCGACGGGCGTTACTCCATCGTAGCGGTGAGAATAGAACACGTCGAAATAGTCCAATCCCGTGCGACGCAGACTCGCATCGCATGAAGCGATAAGATTCTTGCGCGACGAGCCTGTACCATAGACGCCGGGCCACATATCGTGACCCGCCTTGGAGGAAATAAACATCTCGTCGCGGTGAGCTGCAAGATCCTCACGGAGCACACGTCCGAAAGTCCCCTCCGCACTGCCGGGAGGCGGACCGTAGTTGTTGGCGAGATCAAAATGACACACTCCCTTACTGAAAGCGGTAAGGATCATGCGGCGAGCCTCGGCATAGTCATTGACCTCACCGAAATTATGCCACAGGCCGAGCGATATTTCAGGCAGAAAGACACCGCTCCGCCCACATTTGCGATATTTCATAAATATTGGTTTATGGTATAGTTTTTTTATTGACGTGCGCCGGCCAGAAGCGCGATGTCGCGTCCCGACGGAGCCTGATATATGCGCAGACCGAAACGATGCACCGAAGCAAGCACGTGGTCGATGACGGCAGCCTGAAAGTGCTCGTAAGGCTTCCATGATGTCACCGATGTGAAGAGATAGAGTTCGAGAGGTATGCCGTTGGGCGTAGGAGCAAGCTCTCGCACCATATAGACCATCTCCGGACTCGATTTCAGATCGGGAAGCCGTGAGATATAATGCTCCAGATAGCGGCGGAAGACGGTCAGATTGACGTGGCGCATCTCCGGATCAAGATCGCCCCACCACTCCTCCTGACGGAAGGCAGCGATCATCTCGTCCGTGCAGAAATCGACGCTATCCACATCAATGGTCACTGCGCGGTTCACGCGGCGTCCGCGCGAATCGGTCATGCCGCGCCAGTTCTGAAACGATTCGCTGACGAGCGCATAAGGCGGGACAGTGACAATAGTCATGTCGAAATTCTGAACCTTGACGGTCGTCAGACCAACTTCAAGCACAGTTCCGTTGATGTTGCGTGCTGGCACTGTGATCCAGTCACCGGGACGCAACATATCGTTAAGCGTAAGCTGCACACCGGCCACTACTCCCATTATCGAATCCTTGAACACCAACATCAGCACCGTTGCTGCCGCTCCGAGACCGGTCATGACCGTAAGCGGATTCTTGTCGGCAAGAATGGAGATAACGATAATCACGCCCACCGACACCGCTATCACCTGAAGCATCTGGCGGATACCCTTGAGTGACGACGTGCGTCCCGATGAGGAATTCTCCACGAGATCGTAGAGAGCAATCAGGAAGCGGTTGACGAGATGAACCCCGACACAGACGATCAGGATCTTGAACGTAAGGACCGCAACCGTCTGCAACGTTGGATAATATTCAAGCCCCGGAGGGACAGTGGCCTGCATAAGCAGCACGGAGGCGAGTTCGGCGACCACGCGGAGGAGACGTTCGTTGAAAAGCACGTCGTCCCATCGCGCTTCGGTGAAACTCACGAGTTTCAACACCGCAGGAATGACATAGCGTGTCAGCACAAAGTAGAGCAGACACGCTATAAGGAATGCGCCACCGGCTATCAGCAAGGTAGCTAAGGCGCGGAGCAGGTCATCGCCCACTCCCCACCTTTGAAATGTTTCAGTAGCCCAAGCGAGGTAACCACTTATCAGCTTAACTTCCACTCGGCACCGTCTTTTGTATCCTTGACTGTGAAACCTATAGCCGCCATGCGGTCACGGATCAGATCGGATGTGGCCCAATCCTTGGCAGCCTTGGCATTGCCACGGATTTCCAGCAGAAGATCGACGGCTTCCTCAAACGGACGCAGAGCTTCTGGATTGTCACCGCTGCCTGTCATTTCGGTACGCACACCGAGAATATCCACAAGGAAGATGTCGAATACCGCTTTCAGCTCGTCAATGTCGGCCTGCGTAGCCTTTGCATGGCCGTCCTTTACCTGATTGACCAGACGGAGGGCATCGTAGAGGTTGGCGATAACCATAGGAGTATTGAGATCGTCGTCCATAGCCTCATAGCACTTGCGGCGGATTTCGCTCACGTCGATGGTCGATTCGGCTGACGGAGTCAGTTCCTGAAGACGGCGATAGCCTTCGAGCATTCGTCCGAGAGCCTTCTCGGAAGCCTTGAGGGCCTCATTGGAGAAATCGACCGTCCCTCGGTAATGAGCCTGCAGGATGAAGAAGCGGATGGTCATCGGCGAGTAAGGCTGGTCGAGCAGCGGATGCGTGCCGTTGAAGAACTCATCGAGAGTGATGAAGTTGCCGAGCGACTTGCCCATCTTCTTGCCGTTGATGGTGATCATGTTGTTGTGCATCCAGTAGCGGACAGTTTCATGACCGTTGTGGGCCACTGACTGCGCGATCTCACATTCGTGATGGGGGAACATGAGATCCATTCCTCCACCGTGGATATCAAACGTCTCACCGAGGTATTTCTCACCCATCGTCGAGCATTCGAGATGCCAGCCGGGAAATCCTTCGCTCCAAGGCGATGGCCAGTGCATGATGTGCTCAGGGGCAGCTTTCTTCCAAAGAGCGAAATCGGCGGGATGACGCTTCTGGTCCTGACCGTCGAGCGTGCGGGTGTTGGCGTAAAGCTCGTCGATATTACGTCCTGAAAGCTTGCCGTAGGGATGCTCCTTGTTGAACTTGGGGACATCAAAATAGACCGAGCCGTCCGAGATGTAGGCATAGCCGCTGTCAAGGATGCTCTTAATATACTCGATCTGCTCGATGATATGACCGGACGCGTGAGGCTCGATGGACGGGGGGAGCACATTGAGTGCGTCCATAGCCTTATGGTAGCGGGTGAGATAGTGCTGCACCACTTCCATCGGTTCAAGCTGTTCGAGACGCGCCTTCTTGGCGATCTTGTCCTCACCCTCATCGGCATCGTGTTCGAGATGACCCACATCGGTGATGTTGCGCACGTAGCGCACCTTGTAGCCGAGATGACGCAGATAGCGGAAAAGAATATCGAAAGTGATAGCCGGACGCGCATGGCCGAGGTGACCGTCGCCATAGACGGTCGGACCGCACACATACATGCCCACTTTTCCCTCGTGGAGCGGCTCGAAAAGCTGCTTGCTGCGCGTCAGGGTGTTGTAGATAGTTAGATTATTGGGAATCATCGTTATATTAATTCATAATTCATAATGCATAATGCATAATTCATAACTGGTGGATACGGTGAAAGTTACGCGTAAGCCTATTATGAATTATGCATTATGCATTATGAATTAAATAAATGAATTATGAACTAAGCTTTAAGCCTTTCCACCCATGATGAAGGGGTTGGGGATCTCGCCGTTGCCGCCGTTGGCACCACCGGTGTTCACGGGACGTTTGGGACGGATCTCACCGAAAGTCTGCTCGTACTTCTTCACGTTCTCCATGAGCGCGCCGAGAAGATTCTTGGCATTTTCGGGAGTCATGATGATGCGTGACTGCACCTTGGCCTGAGGCATGTTGGGAGCCATGGTGATGAAGTCCATGAAGAACTCGTTGGCACCGTGTGAGATAACGGCAAGGTTAGAGTAGATACCGCGTGCCACTTCGGGTGAAAGCTCGATCTTTATTTCATTGGGGTTATTGTTGTTGTTAGCCATAAGATTTTAGATTTTTGAGATTATTTTTAATGTTAGTTGATTCTTTTTTCAGTTTGGTTTGGTAGCCGTGTAGATGGTACACGTGCCGAACGTCAGCGGGATATAGCTGCAGCCCGTCAGACCTGCACCACGCATCACCTCACACATATTTTCCCTTTGTGGGACAGCTGCGATCGATTCCGGCAGATAGCTGTAGGCACGCGTATCCTTTGATACCATCCGCCCTACCGTCGGGATGAGATAGCGCGTATATATATCATAGAACGGGCGCACCAGAGCCGAAGGTGGAGTAGAAAGTTCGAGCACCACGAGAAGTCCGCCGGGACGCAACACTCGCTGCATTTCCCGATAACCTGCCGCAAGATCCTCGAAGTTTCTCACACCATAGGCGCAGGTGATGCAGTCAAATGAATTATCCGCAAACGGGAGGCAGAGACAATCGCCCGTCGTGAGCGTCACGCGGTCAGAGAGCCCGCGGTCGGCCACCTTGCGGCATCCTATCTCCACCATGCCTTCCGAGAGATCCACACCCGTGATGTGCGAGCCGCCGAGACGCTCTGCCATAAGTATGGCGAGATCGCCCGTACCGGTAGCGATGTCGAGCACTTCAGCGTGGGGGATGTCACGCATGAGCCTTACGGCCTTGCGTCGCCACAGGCGGTCAATGCCGAATGTCATGGCGCGGTTCATGAAGTCATAAGCCGGCGCAATGGCATCGAACATCTCGCGCACCTGTTCTGACTTGTGGCGCGAATCATCGGTATAAGGTGTTATCTTCTCGACCTGCATCTGCGGTTGGAAAGTGGTATGGTGTGTGTGACGGTTATAGAGTTGATCTTAAAGACCGTGCGACAGCCTGTCTGACTATCCGATCAGGGATTGAGGGTATTGAGACAGTTGAGCACGTTGTCGGCGATACGGTCGGCAAGATTTGTTTCGGGAGCGGGCTCGAATTTCTTGCCTGTGATGTGTTCGTAAAGCTCGATGTAGCGTTCCGAAACTTCCTCGCAGAAAGCGTCAGTCATTTCGGGCACCTGCTGGCCTTCCTTACCCATGAAGCCGTGGGCCATGAGCCATTCGCGCACGAATTCCTTTGAGAGCTGACGCTGGGGCTCACCCTTGGCCAGACGCTCCTCGTAGCCTTCAGCATAGAAGTAGCGTGATGAGTCGGGAGTATGGATCTCATCAATCAGGATCACTTTGCCATCGCGCAGACCGAATTCATATTTGGTATCCACGAGGATAAGGCCCTTTTCTGCAGCCATTTCAGTACCCTTCTTGAAGAGGGCGCGGGTATATGCAGCCATCGTGTCAAACTGCTCCTCGGTCACGATTCCCTGTGCGATAGCTTCCTCGCGCGAGATGTTTTCGTCATGGCCGGCATCAGCCTTCGTAGTGGGGGTAATGATGGGTTCGGGGAAACGCTGGTTCTCAACCATTCCTTCGGGGAGCTTCACGCCGCAGATCTCACGCATACCGTTCTTGTAGTCACGCCAAGCACTGCCGGCAAGATAACCGCGGATGATCATTTCGAGGCGCAGACCCTCGCAACGGTAGCCGACGGTGACCATCGGATCGGGCACGGCAAGCTTCCAGTTGGGAACGATATCTGCCGTGGCGTCAAGGAATGATGCCGCGATCTGATTCAAAGCCTGTCCCTTGTAAGGAATACCCTTGGGAAGGATCACGTCGAACGCTGAAATGCGGTCCGTAGCGACCATTACGAGAAGATCATCATTGATGGTATAAACGTCACGCACTTTGCCGTGATATACCGCGGTCTGACCGGGGAAATGAAAGTCGGTGTTAACCAATGTTGTAGCCATGATGGTATTGTTTGCTATTGATGAGGTTATATATTGAGACAAAATTACAAAAAATTCGTCATAGCGTCAAACAGTCATCAGGCAATTATATTTTCTTCACTAACTCATCTAAAAAAGGTATAAAAAAACGAGTCACCCGCACGGGGTTGCCGTACGGGTGACTGTCTGATCTATGTTATGTAAGTTTATTCTTACTTAACTTCGGGAGCGGGCTCAACACCCCACTGCTGCTGTGCGAGACGGCGGTAGTTGTTATAACGCCACTGTGCGTTAGCCTTGGCTGCAGCGAAGAGCTCAGCTGCCTCTGCGGGATACTGCTTCATTACGGAAGCGTAGCGCACCTCACCCTTGAGGAAGTCCTCGAACTTATCCCACTGCGGTTCTTTCGAATCGAGTGAGAAGGGGTTCTTGCCTTCTTCTTCGAGAGCGGGGTTGTAACGCCAGAGGTGCCAGTAGCCACACTCAACTGCCTTAGCCTGCTCTTCCTGTGCGTGACCCATACCTGTGCGGATACCGTGGTTGATACAGGGTGAGTAAGCGATGATGAGTGAGGGACCGTCGTAAGCCTCTGCCTCACGGATAGCCTTGAGAGTCTGAGCGTTGTCAGCACCCATGGCAACCTGAGCAACATAAACGTAACCGTAGGTCGAAGCGATGAGGCCGAGGTCCTTCTTGCGGATGCGCTTGCCGGCAGCGGCAAACTTGGCGATTGCGCCGAGCGGAGTAGCCTTTGATGACTGACCGCCGGTGTTAGAGTAAACCTCAGTATCGACAACGAGTACGTTGACGTTCTTATTTGAAGCGAGCACGTGGTCAAGACCGCCGAAACCTATGTCGTATGCGGCACCGTCACCGGCGATGATCCACTGTGAACGCTTAACGATGTGCTCCTTGTTGGCGAGGATAGCCTTGCAGATGTCGCAGCCACAAGCCTCGCAGAGAGGAATGAGCTTCTCGGCAACTTCAGAGGTAGCGTCGAAGTCATTGCGGTTCTCAAGCCACTTGCCGGCGAGTTCCTTGATTTCTGCGCTGCAGTCGGGGCAGTCGAGAGCCTGCTGCATGAGACCGGCGATACGTGCCTGAAGCTTCTCATGAGCGAGGGTCATACCGAGACCGAATTCTGCGAAGTCCTCGAAGAGTGAGTTGGCCCAAGCCACACCCTGACCCTTGGCATTCTTAGTATAGGGGGTTGAGGGCACTGAACCAGAGTAGATTGAAGAACAGCCTGTAGCGTTAGCCACGATTTCGTGGTCGCCGAAGAGCTGAGAGATGAGCTTAACGTAGGGAGTTTCACCGCAACCGGAGCAAGCACCTGAGAATTCAAAGAGCGGAGTAGCGAACTGTGAGTTCTTGACGTTGCTCTTGATATCGACGAGGTTCTGCTTGGAAGCAACTTCCTTCACGCAGTAATCCCATTCCTTCTGGACTTCGAGCTGAGTTTCGAGGGGCTTCATTTCGAGAGCCTTCACGCCCTTCTTGCCGGGGCAGACAGCGACACAGTTGCCGCAACCGAGACAGTCGAGCACGTCAACGCTCTGGATGAAGGTCATGCCTGCGAACTGCTTGCCGATAGCGGGGATACCTGACTTGACGGGGAGGTTCTCCATTTCCTTTGCGTCGAGCACGAAGGGACGGATAGCAGCGTGAGGACAAACGAATGCACACTTGTTACACTGGATACAGTTTTCTTCGAGCCATTCGGGGACGAAAGCTGCGACACCACGCTTTTCGTAAGCAGCGGTACCCTGTTCCCAAGTGCCATCCTCGCGGCCGGCGAATGCGCTGACCTTGAGAAGGTCGCCATCCTGTGCGTTGATCGGACGTACGATGTCGTTGATGAATGCGGGATCGTTGTTAGCTGCGGGAGCCTCAGGTTCGAGGTTGCTCCAAGCCTTGTCAACGACGAGCTGCTTGTATTCGCCACCGCGGTCAACGGCTGCATAGTTCTTGTCAACCACGTCCTGACCCTTCTTGCCGTAGCTCTTGACGATGAATTTCTTCATCTGCTCTACTGCGAGATCAACGGGGATAACCTCGGTGATGCGGAAGAACGCGCTCTGGAGAATGGTGTTGGTACGGTTACCGAGGCCGATTTCCTGAGCGATCTTGGTTGCGTTGATATAGTAAACGGTGATATCGTTGTCAGCGAAGTACTTCTTGATCTTGTTGGGGAGATTCTTTGCAAGCTCCTCGCCTTCCCAGATAGTATTGAGAAGGAATGTGCCACCCTTGCGGAGACCACGGGTCACGTCATACATGTGGAGGTATGCCTGAACGTGGCAAGCAACGAAGTTAGGAGTGGTCACGAGATAAGTAGAGCGGATGGGCTGGTCACCGAAACGGAGGTGAGAGCAGGTGAAACCGCCTGACTTCTTGGAGTCGTATGCGAAGTATGCCTGACAATACTTGTTGGTGTTGTCACCGATGATCTTCACAGAGTTCTTGTTGGCACCTACAGTACCGTCAGCACCGAGGCCGTAGAACTTAGCTTCGAAAGTGTCACCGCCGAGGGCGATCTCTTCTTTCTCAGGAAGTGAAGTGAAAGTAACGTCATCCACGATACCCACGGTGAAGTGATCCTTGGGCATGGGGAGGGCGAGGTTCTCGAACACTGCGATGATCTGGGCGGGAGTGGTGTCCTTAGAAGCCAGACCGTAGCGGCCGCCTACGATAACGGGAGCATTCTCCTTGCCGTAGAAGCAGTCCTTAACGTCGAGATAGAGGGGCTCGCCGTTTGCGCCGGGTTCCTTGGTGCGGTCAAGCACTGCGATAGCCTTGGCAGTCTTGGGCACTGCTGCAAGGAAGTGCTTTGCAGAGAAGGGACGGTAGAGGTGAACTGCAACGAGACCAACCTTCTCGCCCTGTGCGCGGAGATGGTCGATAGCCTCCTGAGCAGCCTGGGTTACAGAGCCCATAGCGATGATCACGCGCTCTGCTTCGGGATCGCCGTAGTAGTTGAAGAGACCGTACTCACGACCGGTGATACGGGTGATTTCCTTCATGTAAGCCTCGACGATTTCGGGAACGCGGTTGTAGTATTCGTTGCAAGCTTCACGGTGCTGGAAGAATACGTCGCCGTTCTCAGCCATACCGCGGGCTACGGGATTGTTGGGGTTGAGTGCGCGTGCGCGGAACTCAGCGAGGGCTTCCTGATCGATGAGGGGAGCGAGATCGTTCTGATCCATCTCCTCGATCTTCTGGATTTCGTGTGATGTACGGAAACCGTCGAAGAAGTTGATGAAGGGCACACGGCTCTTGATGGTGGCGAGGTGAGCCACACCTGCGAGATCCATCACCTCCTGCACTGAACCTTCGGCGAGCATGGCGAAGCCGGTCTGACGGCAGGACATCACATCCTGATGGTCACCGAAGATTGAGAGGGCGTGAGATGCAAGCGTACGGGCCGAAACATGGAAGACGCTGGGGAGAAGCTCGCCGGCGATCTTGTACATGTTGGGGATCATAAGCAGGAGACCCTGCGATGCGGTGTAGGTGGTGGTGAGAGCACCGGCCTGAAGCGAACCGTGAACGGCGCCTGCGGCTCCACCTTCTGACTGCATTTCCTGTACCAGCACGGTTTCGCCAAAGATGTTTTTGCGACCGGCGGCAGCCCATTCGTCCACATATTCAGCCATAGTTGACGAGGGAGTGATGGGGTAGATGGCTGCAACTTCCGAGAACATGTAGCTCACGTGTGCGGCAGCTTGGTTACCATCACAGGTCAAGAATTTTTTTTCTTTGCTCATAGTGTTTTGGGTAATCTATTTAAAGAATTGAATTTAAGTTTCCTATGGTATGCACTAATTCGTATCGGCAAAGATACGAAAAACTTTGCAAAACAATGGTAATAGTTTGATAAAATTATACATCTTGAAATTTTGTGCATTCATTCATGGGACATGCCACTCATCTTTATCGAATTACACATCGCAAAATGGATCAATATCATCATAAAAATTTCGAGGTCATCACAATTACCTACTGTGATGACCTCGATTTCATATTGTTGTCTTTACGCCTATTACTTGCGGGGATGGGCGATCATGTACTGTGCGATCTGGACTGCGTTGAGGGCTGCTCCCTTCTTGATCTGGTCGCCGACGAGCCAGAATGTGAGACCGTTAGGATTGGCAATGTCCTTGCGCAGACGACCTGCATATACCGGATCTTTACCTGCTGCATCAAGAGGCATGGGATACTTCTTGGCGGCGGGTTCGTCGATCACCACAAGACCTTCGGCCTTTCCGAATGCCTCACGGGCCTGCTCCACGCTGACGGGCGACTCTGTTTCAACCCATACAGCCTCACTGTGGGCACGCATGACCGGAACACGGATACATGTCGCGCTCACCTCAAGTTCAGGCGCGTGCATGATTTTCTTAGTCTCATTATACATCTTCATTTCCTCCTTGGTGTAGTCATTGTCAAGGAACACATCGATGTGGGGAATGAGGTTGTAGGCAAGCTGATAAGCGAATTTCTCCACCGTAGGCTCTTTGCCGGCAGCAAGCTCCGCATACTGGTTTTCCAGTTCCTGCATAGCCACCGCACCCGCTCCTGAAGCAGCCTGATAAGTGGCTACGTGGACGCGCTTGATGGGCGAGATATCATTGATGGGTTTAAGTGCCACCACCATGATGGCGGTAGTACAGTTAGGGTTGGCGATGATGCCACGGGGAGCGTCAAACGCATCCTCACCGTTAACTTCGGGGACAACCAGAGGCACGTCGCTGTCCATACGGAACGCACTTGAATTGTCAATCATGACCGCACCATGCTTGGTGATGGTTTCGGCAAATTCACGCGAAACACCTGCACCGGCCGATACGAAAGCGAAATCCACACCCTTGAAATCATCATTGTGCTGAAGAAGCTGTACAGTATAGTCCTTACCGCGGAATGTGTAAGTCTTACCTGCACTGCGCTCTGAGCCGAAGAGCAGGAGTTCGTCAATAGGGAAGTTCTGTTCGTCAAGGACACGGAGGAATTCCTGTCCTACGGCGCCGCTGACGCCTACGATTGCTACTTTCATTCTGGAGTAATTCAAATTTTGATTAATATATTCTTTATTTCTACACACGCTTTGAAATCGCGCTGACGTTCATTCATACATCGAGTCTATCTCCTTGGCGTAAATGCGGTTGACTGCATGACGCTTGATCTTGAGCGTGTTGGTCAGCTCACCGTTCTCCATGCTGAACGGACGCGGGAGGAGCACGAAACGCTTCACCTTCTCGTAAGAAGCGAGACCCTTCTGAATCTTCTCCATACGCGTGGCCATCATATCGCGGACGCGGGCATTGCACACCAGCTCATCCATCGAATGATATGAGATTTTTTCAGAAGCCGCGAAATCCTTCAGGGCCGTATAGTCAGGCACAATAAGTGCCGAGACAAACTTGCGGCGGTCACCGATGACTGCTATCTGGTCAATGTACTTATCTTCCGACAAAAGGGTTTCGACAGCCTGCGGAGCGATGTATTTACCGTTGGAGGTCTTGAACAGATCCTTCAGGCGGTCGGTAAGGAAAAGCGAGCCATGCTCGTCGATATAGCCTGCGTCACCCGTGCGGAACCATCCGTCCGATGTGAAAGCCTTGGCCGTCTCCTCCGGCTTGTTGTAATAACCGCGCATCACCATCGGACTCTTTACCAGAACTTCGTTCTCATCGCCGATCATGAGTTTCACGAACGGTATGGGAGTACCGACAGAGCCAATCTCCCACCCTACTTCGGGGAAACAGGTGACGGTAGCTGTGGTTTCCGACAGACCGTAGCCCACGACGATATTTATTCCGCAGGCATGGAAAAATTCGACAATCTTAGGTGAGACAGGCGCACCGGCGGTAGGGAATATATTACCGTGGTCAATACCTATGGCCTTACGCAGGAGACTGAACACCTTGGCATCGAAGAAGCGGTAACGTGCCTCCAGCCACCAAGGGGCTTTGCGTCCGACGCGTGCGTAGTCGATATTGCGCCGACGACCCACCTTCAGGGCCATCCCGACGAGCATACGCATCACGGGACTCATCGTGGCTATCTTCTCCTGCACGGCGGTATAGACCTTCTCCCAGAAGCGCGGAACCGCACACATGCATGTGGGTCTCACCTGCTGGATGGTCGATTGGATATCCTGCGGGTCACGGTTGACAGCAATCTTCACACCCTTGACCAGACAGAAGTATGACCATCCCTTCTCGAATATGTGACTCAGCGGAAGGAAAGCCATCGAGACATCCTTGTCACTGACCATGGTCAGCCGCTGAAGATGGCTCTCCATAGCGGCGTCATAGTTGGAATGTGTGAGGACAGCACCTTTCGGCTCTCCGGTAGTACCGGATGTATAGACGAGAGTCGCGATATCTTCAGGAACAGCTGTCGCCGAGCGGGCATTGACCATAGTGCGGATTTCATCCGACGCCTCACGGCCGACCTTCATGAAATCCTCCCAAAGCATACTCGACGTATCGTCATCATCAAAAGCTATAGGCTTAATGACGACTATGCGCTTGAGCGAAGGACAAAGCGGGAGAGCAGCCCGCGCTATGCGATACTGGGTGGTATTTCCCACGAAAAGGAGCGGACACCCCGCATCATTGATAATATAGGCAAGCTGTTCGAGCGAACTCGTGGCATAGATTGAGACGGAGACCGCACGGTTTCTGAAACACGCGTAGTCCGTCACGATATTTTCGGGACGATTGGCTGAGAAGGTGGCGATATTATCCGCCTCACGGACACCCAAGGCTGCCATAGCTGCCGCCGCGGTATCGACATCATCGCTAAGATGACGCCACGAGATATCGTGCCATTTTCCTTCACTGTCGGGTGCGCTCAGCGCGGGACGCTCACCATAGCGTTCGGCCTGACGCGCTATTAACCCGGTAAGTATATTGGTTTCCATATTGTTGGCTACTTTGGGGTGCAAAGTTAGCTAATTTTTTGGTAGCCACAAAAATAATATTGTATCTGACGCGATTTCAGATGAAAAATGGATGTGAGGCCGTGTCGAAATCAAATCTGATTCTGACACGGCCTCACATCGTAAGGACAGTATGACGGGCGTGACTATATGTTCGCTCGCCCGCGGACTCATAGTAGTTTATCTTTCGATTGGATTGTCGATATTGAGACCATCGATACCGGTCGAGGGACGATACTTTTCAGGATAATGACCGGGATATTTGTCCATTATGCCGCTATCCTGAATGGTACTGTTGGACGAACGCCCGAAAAGTTTCACGATCTTCGGGAAGTCCGCAGCAGGAACTGTCGTGAACTTATCGGGAAACTTGACATAGAGCTTGCTGTCGGGAAGATTCTCCACAATCCCGTTGAACAGCCAGCGCACTTCCCCGTCAGCATCCGAGACTTCCAGAACCACTCCGGGAAGTCCGGTCAGCGTACGCGGAGCTGCTTTGTGGGGCAGGTCATTGGTGAACCAAGCGGTCCAACGGCGACCGTCCTTGTCAAGAGTAGCCTTACGGCATTCATAATCTCCGATCCGTTTTTTCTCGGAAGTGATGTTCCATTTGTTGGTCTCACCCGTTGAATCATTCAGCAGGAACTCCTCGGCAATGATACGGTAAGTCTTGACCGAACGGCCGCTTTCGGGATAATAGAAATAATATGACGGAGTGAGATGATAGGCCAGACTCATGTCGCCACCCTGACTGTCAGGATGAGCCTGCCGCCAGCGGGTCTCCCCTATCCCTTCGTAACTCATGTCAAGAGTCACTTCCGGACGGACGAGTACCACGCGGTCCTCCTCGTAGCCGAGATCATGCTCCTTGTTGAACTTGTATTTGAAACGGTATCTGACACCATAGTCGGCAGTGTCTGCTCCGGCATAATAAGCCGCAGCTTCCTCCTTCATCTTCGCCATCATGTCATTGGGGTTCTGCTGTCTTCCGGGTCCATGACGATGCTGGGCCATCGAGGGCAGCACACAACCGGCGGCAATGATAAGCGCGACACATATATTTTTCATAAGAACCTGCGTTAATCCGTGAAACATTCTTTTATAAGAAACACCGGGACGGTCTGCTTATAGGCCATCTGGAAATTACGGTACTGCTGCGGCTGGGCATAGACCGAAAGCGTGGAGCTTACCAGAGCCACGAGGTTGCCGCATTCATCGAAAACCGGACCTCCGCTTGCCCCGACGCCGTAGTCGGCAGTGATGTCGAGAATGTATTTCGTGAGTCCGGTACGCTTGTTAAACGTGCGTGTGCGGTTCGACACCATTCCGTCCGTAAAATGGAAATAATTTCCTGTAGGACTTGCAAGGCAATAGACCGGCGTTCCGGGGGCAACGTCGTCGCCCACCGGAGCAGGAGTCAGCTTCTGTCCGCAGGGATCAACCTTGATGATCGCCCAGTCATTGATGGGATCTACGGCCAAAACCCCTGTGAGCGGAAAGACATTCCCATCACAGTCCATGACGAAATTGATCAGATCATTCCTGTCCGTCTGGCCTAAAGCTCCGCTGAGGACGAGATCGGCCACGACATGATAATTCGTGGCACAAACTCCCTCGGGGGTCAGAACGACCGCCGATGCCGTCTTGTAGGCCGAATCAGCCTGAAAATTGTCATTATGCTCCATCTTACCGAAAATCAGCGAGCTTTTGCGCGCCGTCTCGTAGAGTTCCTGCGGAGTAAGTTTCTTTTTCTTTGCCGGAAGCAGGTCGGAAGCCTTGCCGACATGTCCGTCGGTCAGACTACCGAGCACATTTTTCCGCAGCGAGTCACTGTTGATGCCCGGATGGGCTTTCATATAGTTGCGCAGCTTTCCTGTCGCGGCTGCCTCCATCGAAGCATAGTCGATGAAACGGGCATTCTCTTCGGCCCTTACAGACATGACGCTGACCGCCACGACAAAAAGTATGGCGGTCAGGGATAAGGGCAGCCCTAAAAATCTTTTACACATAAACTTGTTTTCGGGGTTGTCAGTGTGAATATGGTTTGAGCTTGCTCAGAGTATCAATCCTCGCTCTCAAGACCCTGAAGTGTACGGCCGGCGAACTGGATGCCGATCGGGCTGAGTTCGGAAAGGTTGGCACGCAGGAACTTGGACATATCGCCCTTGAGTTCAGGTTCGGGAGTGACAAGGCGGGTCAGATTGAGGAAAAGCATGTCGCGCCAGTGAGGGGTGAGCTTGCTGTAATTGGCCTTGATGAAGTCAAAGTACTCGGCATCGGTCATTCCGGGACGCTTCTCGACAAACTCATAGACGAGAGCATTGTCCGAAGTCGCAACGCCAAGCGTGTCAAGCATAGCTTTGAGGTCGTTGAACTTCTGAACGTCATATTTACCCTCGCGGAACATATAACCGGAGAAGTATGTGTTGAGCGAACTGTTGTAGAGACGGCCGAGGAGCTTGTTGATATCGCCGCGGACAGGTTCGGGGAATTCATCACGGTGCGCGGTCATGAAACGTGCGCGGTCATTGTCAAGGTTGATGGTATAGACGGTGAAGAGGAAAGCATTCTCCGGCTTCAGACGGTCGGCGTCGGAGAGTGAGTTGAAGTACTCATCCACAACCTTGAAACCCTCGTCTTCCTTACGCTGCTCCATAAGCTGCATCGCGTAGGCATTGACCACTTTCGGAGTGCGCTCACCGGCCTCATAGCGTGACTTGATGCGTGCGGGCTGCTGTTCGGGATCAAGAGCGGCATCCACCTTGTCGATGAACTTCTGTCCGTCCATGTAACCGGTGAACTTGGCCACTTCCTTGCCGTCAGCATCGATAACGACGTAGGTAGGATAAGCCTGCACACCATACTGGCGGGCAAGTTCCTCGCCTTCCTTCTCGGCATCAAGTTTCAGGGGAATGAATTTGGCATTCATGAAGTCACCGACTTCCTTCTGAGGGAAAGTCTTGGACGACATCATCTTGCAGGGTCCGCACCAAGTGGTGAAGAAGTCAATGAACACGAGTTTATTTTCCTGCTTGGCGGCTTTGAGAGCCTCGTCAAATCCGATGTGTCGGAATTCAGTCTGCGCCGGAGACACAAGTGCTGTCGCTGCAAGAAGCAGTGAAGCGATAGCAATTTTCTTCATAACTTATGGTAATATGTTTTAAGATTGATTTATTCGTTTATGGTTGGATTGAAGGGGGACTGCAGCCGGAACTAAGTCTTGCTCCTCACTTTGCTCCGACAGGGCCATTATTATTATGACTGACGGAAACTCAAAAAGATTAAAACGCATGAAAAAAAATATTTTCACGCCGGGACTGCCGGCCACCATTGCTGCGATACAAGCAACAAGAAAAATCCCGCGTGACGGCAACCTCAACCGGTGTTAGCCCAGCCACACGGGATTTTGTTTATCTTACCTCAGCAAAGATTTAGTTGGCATTCTTCCATTCCATATCCTTCACTTTCAGTCGGCTCGGCCACTTGAGAAGGTTAGTCATGGTGAGAGAGTTCGGATCGTCGGATCTTTCCATCTTATAGATCATACCCTCACCCTCATCGCTATATGTAGCCACAAGGAAATAGTAATTCGATCCGGTGGAAAGATAATCGGGTTTCAGCATTGTGATCTCGCCGTCGAAATCCACGTGTTCGATCATCTTACGAGCCCAGTCATACTGATAGAGGCGCGAACCTACAGTGTAGAACACAGATGTACGTGTGGCGGAGAACATGTAGTTCGAAGCCTTGTCAAAATCAGTGGCAATTGACTTATCGACAGTAACGAGAGCCTGCTTTGCGGCAGTTCCCGTGGCTGACGTGGGAGCGGTGAAACCATAGATATAATAGTTGTCATCGCTGTCAGTCATGAGGGCATACGATACATTGCTGAAAGTGTTTTCGCCATACACGAGCTTACGGCCTTCCGACCTCGCATCGAATTTCCAAGGATCGGTCTCACTGTCCTTGAGCTTGGTGGAGTTATATTCCGAATAATTCACGTATGCGAAGCAGTCATCATCCATATTGTATATGAGACAGGTAGAGTAGGCACTGTTGTAGGCTGCCCGGTAGAACACGTAGGGCGAAGGCTTGAATAAGGGAGAGGACGAGTTTCTCTCATATCGGTTGCACGGTTCGGTAAAGTACTCCAGCATCATCACGGAAGCTACGACCACGACTTCATCGGTAACATAGCCTCGATACATCTGACTGAGGTTCTGCGCACGACCTGAAATCACTGACTGATGCGGGAACATGTCGCGCATCACTGCCGGTTTGGTGACGGGATAATCCACCTCGACAAGAGCAAGGTCATTGAATTCACCGAGATCCTCGAACGATGAGCCGGAAGTCATACGGCGGGCCTTGTTGTCGGCAAGCATCCAGAGAGCCTGTCGGTGACCCTCGGCACCCGAATAGTGGTAACCTGCAAATATAATCTTCTCCGGATTCTGCAGACGGAGCTGAGAATTGTCATACACATCCTCGACCACCATCGTGTCACGTCCGGTCGGCATAGCGATCATATCGACAGCGCAACGGTTGTCCGACACAAGATCTCCAAGCACGAGGAATCCTGTGGTCAGCGGTGAGGACACTGTAAGAGACGCTTGGAACAGATCCTCGACACCTTCGCTCTTGCTTCTGACAGTGAAATAAAGATTGTAAGAACCGGGATCGATATCGACCAGCCAGTCAAGATCCTTTTCATGCGATAGCACGATGTGCTCGTGACTGAGGTTATCCAGACAGACAGACCATGTGAACTCCATGTCACTTGTGTCCTCGCCATAGAGCGTACTGCTGACTTCAGGACTTATCTGGATGCGATCCACCTGTGAGATGGCACTGTATCTGCTCTCGAAATTTTCAATCGTGACCTCGTTAAGGTCAGAGTATTTGTAGTTTCCCTCATCATCCACACAAGCAGAGAGGCAGAGTGCCAAGAGGGGTAACATATATATCTTTTTCATGTCGATACGGATTTATTTTTTTAATTAGCGGCAGTCATGGTGTTGGGATCAGTACCTTCGGTCCAAGTGACACCCAGCACCCACATCATGGAGCCGTCTTCGTCAAGAACCCAGTATTCGCGACCCTTGAAATACTGCTCCATAAGGTAGGTTGCCACATGGGTAGCGACAATAGGCGCACGTGAGATACTCATTTTATTGTTAGTATCATTCTCGAAGTCAAGCACGGTCCATCCCAGCTCCGCCTCAGTGATCTCAAGCATGAGGGCGAACTTTTTCTGGCTATATTCACCGAACTGCCTAGCATTCCAGCCCTTGGGCTTTTTGAGAAGCGCGTTGGCGAATATGTTGTGGATGGAAGGATCGGCGTTGGTACTGTATTCGGTGAATACATCGCCACCGGTGGCACGCTTAGGCATGACTCCGATTCCGTCAGGGCCGAAGGGTAGGCTGAAATGCTCGCCCGGAACGAGTCTGATCTGGAGCTGCACGGTCTCCTGTGACATACGGTCGGAACGGTGATAGATCACGGGGATGTATGTACTGTTCTGTCCGGCGAGAATGACAGGATTCTTTACTGGAAGTTCAAATTCAGTGTTTTCGATAGCAGTGGTACTGTCATTGACGATCTCGATTCCGAAAGGTCTGTCATAATTCTTGAGATAGCCGGTGGTTTCGATCTTCACCATGACCGTCGAATCCGGATCGATCATGAGACCGAAAGAGACGAGCGAATAAAGCTGATGGCTCTGGCGAACGGTGTCGAACCACGCGACACCATACTGCTGGTCAAAGAAAATTGCATCCTTGCCGTCGTACATCGGGATTTCATGCTCCGAGCAGGAGTTCATGACCGGCAAAGAGAACAGCGCGCAAAGTATATAGATAATTCTTTTCATATATAAATGTCGGATGTATATGTGGATTATTTATTGTTGGTAAGTCGCTTGTTGCTCTCGGACTGCGGCAGAGGCCAGACATAGTTGGTCTTGTTCATGCTATACTGGGGGATGTAGCCTGACCATGTGTCGCCCGTACCACCGATAAGCTCCGTCGCACCGCGACGCTTGTAGAAGTAGAAGAGCTGACCCTCGCCGATGACTTCCCTCGCCATCTCGAATGTGAGCGCATTGCCGAAGTCGGCCTCCTCCGCTATGTTCTGGCAATCTCTGTGCTGACGGAGGGTGTTGAGGAATGTGCGGCCTTCTGTCTCAGTGGGAGCGGCCTCGGCTGCTATCAGATAGATTTCTCCAAGACGGATGAGGGGGATCATGTAGCGATACATCGCAGTGCCGCTGAAATCCTTGTACTTTGTCAGCACGAGCGAGGTAGTGGCGGGTGACCATATCGAAGCTGCGGCTTTTTCCTCGTCAGTCGGCTCTACAACCTCCCACAATGTCCGGCGCAGGTCATTGTCATCGTCATAAAAAGTCGTGATCTTCGATTTGGTGGTCATGTTCTCACCGTAAAATGTCAGACGGCTCTTGGTCGGAGTAAGCGTCTCGGCGAAGAACGCAGCCTGTACCATATCGTAACGCTTTGAATTATAGAGCGCGAAGAATACTTCTGATGAGAAAATACGGTCAGGGGCGGTTTCAGCCGTCACCTGAGCGCGTGTGGTCCACGGGAACACCACGAGGCCGTCAGTGGTAATCTTGTCGATGATCTCATTCTTTGCGATGTTGTAGGCCTCCGCTTTGTCACCGCCCCAGAGATATGCACGTGCGAGGAGAGCCTCGACGGCATAATAGTTCATGCGGAGCTGACGGAGAGACATATCGTAGGACGAGAGACCGTCATCCTCAATCGAGGTGTTCTTCACGCCCTCGGTGATGATCGGGTCATAGTCCTTCAGCAGAGCTGCACCTGCCTTGAGGTCATCGATAACACGGGTGAGAACCTCGCTGGCCGGAAGAAGGGGCTGGATCTCACGTGAGGAAGTGTTCTGATAAGGGATGCAAGCGGCAGTGGGATCCTCGCTGTAGATCGGGCCGTAGAGACGGAGGAGATCCAGATGGAGATAACCGCGCAGAGCCAGAGCCTCGCCGAGAATGATGGCGCGCTGCTTGGCAGTGAGGGGATTGTCGCCGTTGCAACGTTCGATGACGACGTTGATGTCGGCTATGATCTCGTAAGCCTTGCTCCAGATGGCATTGTTGTAGGTCTCAAATCCGGTATCGGTATAGCTATAGCTCGAAAACAGCTTCTGCTTGTGGTCATTGTTGGATGTCACGTTGTAATATTGAGCCATGACATCGAGACCGCTGACAGTATATGTGGTGCTGTAGAGGGCATTCATGCTGACGTATGCGCCGTTGAGAGCTGCAAGATAGCCTGAATAGTTGCTGAAAAGAGTATTTTCCATCACCTGATCCTCCATCTTGACATCCAGCCAGTCCGAGCATGAACTCAGGCCGAAGCCAAGAAGGGCGGTCGCGGCAAATATTTTAGCTTTATTTATTGTCTTCATATTTTCTGTGTCTTTCGTTGTTGTGGATTAGAAGCTCAAACCAAGTGAGATCGAGAACGAACGCTGGAAGGGATAGGACAGACCGCGTTCCTCCTTGATGTTGGAGATACGGAAGATGTCGTTCATATAGGCACGTACATCAAACGAGCTTGCACCGATCTTCTGGATGAAGGGCCATTTGGTGGAGCGGTAACCGATGGTGATGGACGAGCACTGCAGAGTGTGCTCGGTAGCTATGAAACGGCTGCTCGTGTAGGTCGGCGTGGTGTCGTCGATGCGCTTGTACTTGGCTATATCGCCCGGCTGCTTCCAACGGTCGGTGAGAGCGCGACGGTCCTGATTGTAGAGACGGTCGGTGGCAGAGATGTTCTCCACCTTATCCATGAGTGTCGTGAGCACTACATCGCCGCCTGTACGATAAGTGAACGATGCACCGAAGCTGAAACCTTTGTAGAGGAACGATGTGCTGAACGCACCGGTCAGATCGGGATTGCTGTCGCCGACGAGCACTTCGTTGTCGGTGCTCCACTCGTAGGTATATGTGCCATCCTTGCGGAGGAACACTTCATTACCAGTTGCGGGGTCGATACCGGCTGAGCGCACGGCATAGAGACCCGTAGTGCTTGCGCCGTCATACATACGTGTGAGCGTGAGCGATTCGATCTTCTTGCCTTCCTGATTGTACTGTTCCAGCGAATCGCCGATCTTGTAGTACTTGGTCTTGTTATGGTTGAGGTTGGCACTTACATACCAGTTGAAATCTCCATGACGGATGATGTAGTAGGTGGCTGTAAGAGAGAACGAACGGTTGTCAGTACCGCCGATATTCATAGGAGCGGAGGTCGCACCGGTTGAGCTTGGAAGTTCGATGCGGACAAGCTGAGGCTCTGTTTTGCGGATCTGGAAGTTGGCGTTAAGATTGAGACGGTTGTCAAGCATGGTGGTGGTCAGGCCAACGTTGAATGTTTTGGTCTTCTGCCATTTCAATCCGGCGTTGCCCCACTGGCTTATGATGGCTGCGACACCGAAGGGATTGGTGTAGTCAGTGAGATAAGTGTAGATGCTTGATGCAAGTTTGGCATCATAGTTCTGGTTACCGGGGTTACCGTAGGACGCATTCAGTTTGAGATAGGAGATGTAGCGGTTAGGCTTGAACCACTTTTCATTGTGGGCATTCCAGCCTAAACCGACTGACCATGTGGTGGTGAAGGGATCATCGACACCGAACTGCGACGCACCTGAACGGGTGAGGTTGAGATCGACGAGGTAACGCATGTCGTAGGCATAGTTGGCATTGGCATAGTAGCTGACGTTGCGGCTCTTGACATCAGTAGCGGTAGGTTTGCCTCCGTCGGGATAACCGACAGCGAAGTTCGGGCTTGTGAAGAGGTCGTTGAGATAACCCTGCGCGCCATAGGCATTGCTCTTTGAGTGATCCTCCTCTGCTTGGAAACCGCCGACAGCGTTGAAGGTGTTGACACCCCAGTTGACACCGTAAGTGGCATTTACACGACCGCTCCAACGGTTATTGTTGATCGACGAATTTTTGTAGCTACCGCGCTTGATGGCTTCAAGATTGGCCTGCGAGGTCTCATTAGGTGATACGAAGACCTCGTTTGTGGTCTTTGAGGTCGAGTACTGTGCGTTACCGCGCAGACGGAGATTGTTTGACACTCGCCATTCGAACTGGAAGTTGTCGGTCACACCCATGATCTCACCTTTGGAGTAGCTGTTCTGACGCAGATCCCAAAGGGGATTCCATACGGTGTTGTTTTCATCATTATAGACGTATTTCGCTACTTCGCCATCCTCGTTGACCTTCTCATAGTAAGGACTCATCTGAGAGAAACGGCTGAAAGGCACGGTCTCATTGCTTGTGTTTGTATGCGCGATAGTGGTCTGGTTAGAGAAGCTGAAATTATCGACACGATAGGTCAGCATGATGTTGCCGTTGATAACGTCGCGGTCCGATCCCTTCATCACACCTTCGGTCTTGCCGTAGGAAAGACCTGCACCGTAACGGAATGACTGGTCACCGCCTTCCATATAGACATTGTGGTTCTGAGTGAACGCTGTGCGCAGAGGCTCGTTCATCCAGTAGGTGTTGTGGCCTGACTGCACGAGACGGAGACGCTCCATGTACTGGGCACGCATACCCTCACTGATCGGGAGACCGTCAGGTCCGAGACCAAGCGTAGAACCGTCGGAATTAAGACTGCTGTAAACACCGGAGAGGAGTTCGTACTGCAGCTTCTCGGCCGCGTTCATAAGGTTGTAGTCGCTGAGGTCGGCCCAAGCCACGGTAAGCGAACCGTTGTAGGTCAGGCGGAGACGGCCGGCGGTGGGCTTCTTTGTCTCGACGACAATCACACCGTTGGCAGCTTTCGAACCGTAGATGGCTGTGGCGGAAGCATCCTTGAGGATAGAGATGCTCTCGATACGGTCCATGTTGAGGTCATTGATGGTCTGGAGATTAGATTCAAATCCATCGAGGATGAAGAGAGGCTGGTTAGGGTCGGTCTCATACTCGGCTGAAAGTGCCTGCACGTTCATCTTACCGTTGATAGATATGTCGGCAAGACGGTTGGGGTCAGAACCGAATTCAAGATTATCGGTCAGGACGATCGATGGATCAAGGATTGCAAGGCTCTTGATGATACCCTGAGGAGCAATGTTTTTCAATTCCTCACCCTTAAAGGTCGATACAGAGCCAGTGAAGCTCTCTATGTTACGGGTATAGATACCGTTGGCGACGACCTCGCCGAGCGAGGTCGCATCGGGCTCCATACGCACGGTAATATCCTTTCCGGCTGTGCAACGCACTTCCTGAGTCTTCATACCTATATATGAAAACTTGAGGCGGCACGTAGAGCCTTGATAGAACATGGTGAACTTGCCATCGGCATCGGTGATGGCGATTACGCTGGGTTTGTTGGCCACGACGACAGTAACACCGGGGAGCGGTTCGTCATTGTCATCAATGACCACGCCGGCGAATTTAGTCTTAGGAGGAGTTCCTTGTCCGGTAACGGTTTGTGCAACAGAAAATTGCACACCTACCATAAGAAAGATAAGGAACATGCCTAACAGTCGCACTGCATTCTTTCTCATATTGCTTCGATACTTGATTAAAATTTCTATGCTGAATTACTATTATTTATGGATTCTTTGGTTCTGAAGGACGCTATACATTCTTAAACTCAGGAAAGAGTAAGCTATCGGAAACACAACAATATCCTCCATTTCTCCAATGAGGTCTGCAAAGTAATATATAAAAAATGTAAATGACAAAGAATAAATCTAAAATTTTACATTTTGCTACACAATTGTCACATTAAAGATCGATTCCGGCTATCTTTTTTTACAAATAACTTCAATTTTAACGCAAAAATCTAAATTTAACAAAATGTCTCATCCCCAATAACAGCTACATTAAATGCAAAATGGCCTGACAGGATCAGTCGCTCCTGTCAGGCCATGATTAAATGTCGGATTTGAAAGGTCAGAGCCTCACTCGTGTCACTTCACGATGACTTTTTCGGTCTTGCCTCCCTGACGGCGGATATAGAGACCGGGAGCGGGGTTATCGACACGGATTCCCTGAAGATTGAAATACTCGACGGGAGCATTCTCATCGACAACGATGTCAGAGATACCGCTGAAATCCTCGCCGAAGAAGCCTGTGGCATCCGAGATACGCATAGCCTTGACGGTTACTGCACCGGTGACGGACGCAGGGGTAATCTTGACGAAACGTGATGCGGGATTGAGATCAAACTCGCCGCTGAAAGGCAGATCCTTCTCGGTGAGGACACGGATAGTGCGCCATGTGGGTGCGACGTCGGCATTGCGGGTCTCCTGAACCTTCAGGCGGACTGTAGTGCCTTCGGCAGCCTCGACTTCGAGATGGAGCTGCTTGGCCTCAGCACCGAAGTAGGCCATGACCTTATCGCTGCTCGATGCTGAACGGAAAGTGACATGGTCAGCGGTGATCTCACCGGCATTGTCGCCACCGGCAACCTGACACCAGTGGGGATAGTCGTTCTGCTGAGTCTGGACGAGTGAACCTACGGTCTCGAAGGGTGCGGTCTCGTTGAATGGTGCGAAGTTGATCGGGAGGTTCTTTGCAGCCTTGCCCCAGTGGGTCTCACCGTCAGCCTTCTCGCGGGGGAAGTCACCGGTGTTGATGCGGATGTCGCCGACAAACGACTTATCACCGCTGACGTTGGTAAGGACACCGGCGGGGAACTTGACAGTGTAGGCCGAGTTGGCGTCGAGAGCCTCATAAGCGATATTGAGTTTGGTACCGCTCGTGCCGACAGTGATGGTCTCATACTGATGTACACCTTCGATCACTGCATCGCCCTGATACTTCACTTCCTGATTGAATGTAAGCGAAATCGAGCCGTCGGTGTATTCAACGTCGTTTTCAAGACTTCCGGCGGTCAGTTCGAGTGCCTCCTCACCTTCGGGGGCGATATAACGCTCGATCAGGATATCGTTGACGTCGATTTTCTTGCCGTTGGATTCAAGGCGGAACTGCACCTCACCGGCATTAGCATAGGTGTAGGTGAACTTGAAGATTCTCTTCTTAGCACCGAGCACGAGATCCTGCGAGGTCTCCGATCCGCCGGCAATGGTGTAGAGCTTAACGGTCTGCTGCGATGTCGAGGGGTTGCCGAGGTAATAGGTGACGACACATGGACCCTGAACGGCGGGAGTGGTGACGTATTCGCTACCGTTGATGAACTGGATACAGTTGGCAGTCGCGCCCTTGTCGTCATCGCTTGCAGGACCATAATCCTTAGAGCCGTCCTCGGAGAAGCATCCGGGCATTGCCACAATGCGGCTTGCGGTCTCGCCGACACCTATTACCATCCCGTTGAAGGTCATTGAAGAATTCTTTGAGCCTTTCTTGAAGATATCGGTATTGCCGGTGAGCGAACCGTATTTCTCGGCATACTCTGCGGGGGTTGTGGTGAAGTCAGTGTAGAACAGCACACCTCCGGCAGTGGTCGAGAAACTCCAGAGATCACCCTGAGTAGTGCCGAGGGTGTTAGTGGCATCCACACGCCAGTAGTATGTCTTGCCTGCTGCGACTGCTGCTGTAGCGTCCCATTCGGTTTTGGTCAGTCCGGTAGCAACGGATGCAAGTTCATCACGGTTCTCGCCGAGCATCACGGTGTAGGTGACATCGCCGCCGTAGGTGTTGACGTTGTTTTCCCAAGTGAGTTTAAGGCCGTTGGCGACACCCTCCTTCGCACCGTCGGCAGGGAAAGGATTGACAGAGGCTTTGGGAGCGGAGGGATCACCGATAGTCGTAAACTCAAGGGTGTCGGTATAGTCCGAGTAGAGACCCTTGCCGTCAGTGGCACGCAGACGTACCCAGTATTTTGTCTCAGGGGTGAGTCCGGTCAACTCAAATGACGAAGCTCCGG
The DNA here is from genome assembly GCF_029056165.1 of Duncaniella sp. Classification (NCBI taxonomy): domain Bacteria; kingdom Pseudomonadati; phylum Bacteroidota; class Bacteroidia; order Bacteroidales; family Muribaculaceae; genus Duncaniella; species Duncaniella sp. The sequence continues at coordinate 131,377 of NZ_JAIDBW010000035.1, forward strand.
CTGCGGGGGTAGCAGCCTCGGTAAAGTTCGTGCCGTCGGTCGAAAGCTCGACAACGAAACCGTTTTCGGTGTTCTTGTTGACGTCCCAAGAGAGTACGACAGCAGTCTTGGAAGGCTCACCGGTTGCAAACTTGACGGGCTTCTTGATGTAGGGGTATGCCTCGGTGATTGAGTTGGCATAAACCTCGATCCAAGTATAGCCGGTAGCGGGATCGATAGCCACGGCATCCGAAGCGTCGTTGGGATTGAGACCATTGGCCTTTTCCCACTCGTCGGGGATGGCATCGCCGTCAGAGTCAAGGGGCTTCACGCCTCCGGAAAGCACACCCGTGCCCTTATGCGGAAGCTGCGATTCACTGGTGATACCGTTCTTTGTTCCTGCAGTGCCGTAGGAAGCGATTTCATCAATAATGTACTGATCAACTTCATCACGCACGGGAAGCACAGGACCGACACTCGTGAGCATCCATTTGTAAGCATCTTCAGCCGACAATACATTGCTGATAGGTGAAATAAGCTGGATCTGTTCGGTAGCGGTCTTGTTGTACTCGGTAATGTCAGCATTTAGAGCTTCGAGCGAACTGAAATAAGTGGAGTAAGGAGCTGTGCCGTTCTGCGCGCCACGCATCTCATCCTCAGTCATAAGGTGACCGTTGAGTTCACCGTCCTTATTGGCATCGTAATAGTTGCCCGCTCCATAGTAACGGAAGCTCTTGATACCGCGCACAAAGGGATCTGTCGAACTGTTCCACGGACCTTTCACGAAATAGTTATTTTCGATGTCGGCCCACGAGTCGCCCTCGGAATCACTCATGATGTAGCAACCGCCTTCGCCCCAGTTATAGACGACGTTGTTGACATACTGGTTGAGACCCTTGACCTTTGGATTACGGGTCTTATTCTCGACATATAGATTACGGTAGAGGGTCACACCTCCGATGGTCTGAATCAGACCGCCGCATGAGTGAGACTGGAGTCCCTGACCGATAATTGAATTCTGAATGGTAATGTTTGCCGGACGAGTGTTCTTATTGTCCCAGCTGACGGAGAAATTTTCGTCACGTCCCCAAAGAACGGAGAGATGGTCAAAAATCATGTCGGTTCCGTTGGCCACTCCGCAGGCATCCGCACCGCTCGTGCCTTTGATACCCATACGGAAACGCATGTTGCGTACAATCAGCTGAGAAGCGTTGGAGAAGCTGATGCGGTCACCATAGACCTGCACACCTTCGCCGGGGGCAGTCTGTCCGAGCACCGTATTTTTGCCCTTGAAAACGAGGGCAGATTTAAGATTGATGACTCCGGAGACATCAAAAACAATGATGCGGCCTTCCTTGCTGACAGCGTCGCGGAATGAACCCGCTCCTGCGTCATTAAGATTGGTCACATGATAGATTTCGGGAGCTGTGACAGCACGTGCGCCCTTAGTGTACCGTCCAAAACCTTCAGCTCCGGGGAAAGCGAGGAGATCACCGTCGGCTGCATGTAATCCAAGACTCATGCCAAGGAGTCCGCAAGTGACGGCGAGATTGTTGAATAGTTTCATGATATAATTGGTTAATTTAATGTAGAAGTTGGAAAAAAGACATAAGGTGAGCGACTGATGCACAAACCTTATGTCTTTCTTTCAGTTTTTTCAACGGTCCGGGATCATTTATCTGTCGAATGATCCTTTCCTGCTTCGGAAGGGCACATCGAAATGTGTCCCTTACAAAGCCACCGTTTTATCGGGAGCGATTAACGCTGGATGTACTTCTTACCGTTCTTGATAACGAGACCCTTGTAGTTCTCGTCAACCTGAATACCCATTACGTTGTAGATGGGAGCGTTTTCGTTAGCTTCGTCAACGATGATATCTTCGATAGCAGAAGTTGCAGGTTCACCTTCGATGCGGACATACATGAGGTTGAGCTGGGCACCGTCAGCACCTACGCGGACAGCAAGATTCTTGCCGGTTGCGTCAAAAGTGACGGGGTCAAGTTTGTAGTAACGCTTGGTGACAGGATCATTCTTTTCGATATGTACGGTCTGTTCTTCGTCTGCAACACCGTCGAATACGGGGGTTACGGCTACTTTAAGCACATTGTCGGGGTTAGCAGTACCGCCAAGGTTACAGCCGGCCCATACGGTCACTGTTACCTTGCCTGTAACGGCGGGATACTGGATGTAAGTGTCCTGACGGGAAACGACACCATCAGTACCAAGACGGGTAAACTGAACACCGTTCTTGGTAGCTACCCAATCAGATTCAACTGCTGCATTATAGTCTGCATCAGCCCAAGCATCCTCAGTACCCCAGCCGGGCATGAAGATTGTACGGGTTACACCCTTTGAACCCCAAGAAAGGAAGGGATATTTGTAATTCTCTTCGGGCATTACCTCAACATCCGCAACATCGCCACCGGGCTGGGCACTGGCTGAGAGTTTGTAGATCTGACCGTCAAGGAAAGAAATGGCAAGACCGGTTTCTACCACACCGACTGTTTCTCCTTCAGGAACAGTAAGAACCTTGAGTCCGTAGGTTTCTGGCAATGCTACACCATATTGGTTAACTAAGTTATAGTTACCGGGGTAATAGAAGGGGCTTTCTGCATTAGCGAGTTCATTTAAGAAGGGGAACTGCGCATTGGGAGTTTCACTTCTGAAGCTGTAATCAAAAACTTCAGCGTTAGCTGCAAAAGCCGTAAGAGCGGCTGCAAAAAGTAATGTTTTCTTCATAAGAGAATGTTTTAGTAATAAAATTGGTTGATTAATTTACTTTTTATAATTCCCTATGCCAAAGAAAATCTAACTTAGAAACCTCTGGCATAGGGAGAATGATCTTAATGAACACCTGAATATCCGGGATATCCGGGGAGCTGGGTAAGGCGGGGATTGTCAACCAGCGGATGACCTGCTGCCTGATTTGCGAAGGGGCTCAATTCAGTTCTGTTGTGGACATAGCCGAAATATAGTCCGAAAGGTCCGTCGATCCAATCCGGATAATTATTCCTGTTTTCAGCGAAGCCGGTAGGTTTCTGAGCAATCGTATTACCGACAAGAAGCTGATTGTTCTCACCACCCATACGGAAGCCACCTGCTATACGGCCGTTTTTATTCCAAGTGTTATCCCATGAAAGGAACATGTTGGTGACATACCAAGAAGCAGTAGCATCTTTACCATGAGCGGCAGCAATTTCCTTAAGCTGCGCATTGAAGTTGTCTTTGTTAGTTCCCGTTGTGGGAATGCTTGATCTGCCAACGATTGCAATTTCATCAGGGTCAGTGATGTCGATGTAATCAAGCCCGAGGAAGGTTGTGCCATATTTGTTCTCATCCTTTTCAAACTTGTAGAGACGATACACGGCAACGTCCGCATAATCACCCTCGCGCTTGGACAGATCCTTGAGAGCTTGCTGAGCCTTACCTACCTCGCGTTCGAGAAGGTTCATGCGCACGAGGTCTGTGCGGAGAAGGAATTCGTCGGAGAGCTCCCACATACGCTCCTGCAGGAGCGCGTCCTGAAATGCATCTTGGCCTGACGGAATGGACATAGAGCCGATTCCGGCACGGTCACGCACCTGCTGGAGAGCAGAGATCGCAGCTGCTGTCGGGCCGTTGTTGAGATAGTTCTGAGTTTCAGCATACATCAGGAGCACATCTGCGTAGCGTACCATAGGAATGTTTACATTACGCTGTGCGGCAGCACTCGGCTCAACCTGCCACTGGATACGGTATTTACCGGAGCAGATGGACGAGTAGGTTGTGCCTGCATTAGCGACCTCGGCATCAGTAGTGACACCGAGTGCACGAGGATTGTAAGCGCAGCAGGTCACATCGCGGCGGGTATCGTTCTCGTCATAGGAGAGGTAGAAAGTCGGGAGCTTGCACTGGAGAGCACGACGTGCCCCATAGATGGCATACTGGCTACCGCCGGGAGTTCCGACATAGACACCGAGGGTCGTGTTGCCGACATTCGTGCCGAGACGGGCTATTGACCACATCATTTCGGGTGCGACTTCACCGAAGTTACGCTGATCAAAATTGTAGAACAGACGTTGGAAACCCGACATTCCGTTGGCAGACTGGAGAAGATAGTTTTCGCCACTACCGATTACCGCAGCAAGGGCTTTATCGGCGATGGTATAAAGCTCACGGATACGTGCCTGATCCTCACGCTGTCCCATGTGGAGCGAAGCCTCGGAGTTGGTCTCAAGATCCCAACGGAGCGAGTAACCGGCAGCGTGGAGGCATATACGGGCAAGAAGTCCGTAAGCACTGTTACGGTTGATACGCTCGGTGTAGCCACATTCGCTGAACCAAGGAAGATCCTCGATTGTCGCTGCCATCTCGTCTATGACAAAGTCATAAATTTTATCGCGGTCATAGCGTTTGGGATATAAAACGTCCTCTGATTCTATATCGAGCAATTCAAGAGGCTCTGTCACGAAAGGAACATCACCGAAAAGACGGATGAGGTTGAAGTAAAGGAAAGCGCGGAGAGCCACAGTCTCGCCGATGAGGGCTTTGATCTTGTCGGTCTGCTCCATACCGTTCAGACGGTGAATAGCTATGTTACACGCCTCAATCTTCTTGTATGACTCACTGTAAGTCGAGCCGAACACGTAAGGAGCGGTAGGATCGTAAGCATAATTGGAGATATAGTGCTTATTACCCTCAAAGGCATCTTCGGCGGCGATGGTTGTCATCTCACCGGTGTTTGCCTGACGATAAAACTCTTCATGTACAAGACCTCTGTAGATACCCTGCACGAACAAATCGGCATTGTTCTCGTTTTCAAAAGCGAATTCGACATCATCTTTGGTGTAGGATTTGAGGTCAAGAGTATCCTCACATGAAGTAAGGAGCATTGACCCGCTGCCCACGAGAGCCAAGGCCGCAACGAGATTGCGCACTGCGTTGAAATTATATTTTTTCATCTTTAAATTCATTTGTGTTGTAATCCGTTAGAACGAGAGATTTAAGCCGACAACATAGCTGCGTGAAGCGGGATATGCACGTGAGTCGAAACCGGGTGTACAGATCACGTCATCGTTGCTTGAGGACACATTAGGATCATAGCCTGAATAATGTGTGAACGTGTAGAGGTTGTTGGCGGTGAAGTAAAGACGAAGCTTGCTGATACGAGCCGCCTTCATCCACTTCTGCGGGAAAGTATAGCCGAGTGTCACCTGAGATATACGGAGGTAAGAGCCATCCTCCACAAAATAGGATGAGGGATAGATGATATTTGACGAGTTGCCTTCAGTCAATGACCAGAGGCGTGAGCTTTCGTTGGGGTTAAGTTCCTTGAGACGGGCAAGGGTCGTTGCCTCACGACCGGTTGCAGGATCAATGAGCACATAGTGGTTGGAACCGAACTTATCAAGAGTGTTCTGGAAGGGACCATAGGGGCTGAGGGACTGTGCAGTCGCATTATAGATGTCATTGCCAAGAGCAAAGTTCATGAAGATATTGGCATCGAAGCCCTTGAAGGTAAAGGAGTTTCCGAAACCGCCGATACAGGTCGGAGTACCGTTACCGATTTTTACAAGTTCCTTGGTGAACTGAGTTCCGTCCTCATTGTCAGCTGCAAACTTCATATCGCCCGGTTTTGCCTCTCCACCGAAAGGCTTCACAACTCCATCCTTGAGAGTGAACGAGCCGTCACCGTTGTCAATGAAGTCATCTGTAGTATAGATACCTATGTACTTATAACCGAACATATCGCCGAGACTCTGACCTACCATTGCATAATAAGTCACCTGACCGGACAGTGAGCTACCGGCATTGAAAGTCTTATAATCGAGACCGTTGTTGAGCTCTATGACCTTAGAACGGTTGAACGAGAGGTTGAGAGTAGTGCTCCAAGAGAAGTCCTTATTGGAAACATTAACGGTATTGAGTGAGAATTCCCAACCGCGGTTACGCATTTTACCGACATTCTGCATCTGCTTGTTATAACCGGTTGTTGAGGGAATGGTCGAGGACATGAGCATGTCGGAGATCTGGTTGTTGTACCAATCTACGCCAAGACTTATGCGACTGTTGAACATACCGAGGTCAATACCGATGTTGGTTGCGTGGAGCGTCTCCCACTTGAGGTTACGGTTACCAAGTTCGTTGGACAGGATTAACGACGGGTTCTGTTCGTTATTGTCCATCGGGTACGAACTGAGAGTCACAGCAGTAGTGTAGAGATTGTCGCTGATACCGTTGTTACCGGTGATACCGTAGCCTGCGCGGAACTTAAAGTTGTTGAACCATTCAGCAATTGAGTTCTCCTGCCAGAATTTTTCCTGCGATATACGCCAAGCACCCGATACCGAGGGGAAGTAGCCCCACTTGTTGCCACGTGCGAACTTAGAGCTGCCGTCGGCACGCATTGTCGCGGTAAGGATGTAGCGGTTATCATAGGTGTAGGATGCACGGCCAAAGAACGAAAGCATATTGCTGTGTGAATGGCCGGTTGATTTGCTTGATACTTCTGTAGTATTGATGTAGTCGAGACCGTGGTTCGGATTCGGGAATTTTTTCAGGCTGAGCGATACACTCTCGCTTTCACTGTAAGAGTATTCCTGACCGAGCATGACGGTGAGGTCATGTTTCTCGTTGAACGTATTCTGATAGGTAAGGGTATTTGCAATGTGCCAGTTGTAGCCCTCGGATGTACCGATTGAACCTGACATACCTGTATTGATCGGGTCGAGAAGATAGCCTGTACCCTCCGGTCCGGCAAATGATGTGGATTTACCCCAAGATGTCACATAATTGCCTGAAGTACGCCATGTGAAATTCTTGAGGAAATCAACTGTGATTCCGGCATTGAGTTCAAGACGGCGGGCACGATTCGTGCTCGTAGCCGCACGATTCTGAACGAGCTGGTTGGTAGCGGAGTAGAGTGAAGTCATGCTTCGGTACACTCCGAGAGTCTGGGTGTTAAGCAGCTCATCCTGAGAGAGCATGGTACCGCCGTTGATCGGATACTTCACAAGGTCGTCAAGACCATCGAACTTACCGCCACCGTGTGTTGAGGCTCCATAGAAGAACGATGAGAAATCAAGTTTCACACCCTTGAAAAGTTCAGAGTTGATTTTCGCACGGAGTGAGTTGCGGGCATAATCGTGATTGGCAAGAAGGCCATCGTTGTCGATGAAGTTGTATGAGATAAGATACTTGGTCTTCTCGTTACCACCTGAGATTGACAGGCTGTGGTTCTGAGTCACTGCACTTCCGCCGAAACCCTCTTCCTGCATGTCAAGGGCATAGTTAAGTGCGCCGTCTTTACCATACATCTGATTCATGCGATCATACACACCTGTGTAGAACGACGGATCGTTGGCATAATCGAAATCATTGTCATAGACCTGCGTGAAGAGACCGTAGTTGTTACGAAGGGCTATCAACTCATACTGGTAGTTGGCATAGTTGAGCGCATTGTCCATTACGTCGAGCTTCTTGGGGAGGACATCGAACGAAACGAAGCCGTTGTAGTCAATCTTGGTCTTACCGCTGCTTGCAGATTTTGTCGTGATCACGACAATACCGTTAGAACCACGCGCACCGTAGATCGCTGTTGATGATGCATCCTTGAGAACGTCGATAGTCTCGATGTCATTGATGTCAATGTTAGAGAGTGCGTCATCCATAGCAAAGCCATCGACAATATAGAGAGGCTTGGTGCTCTGTGTGATCGAAGCACCACCACGGACCGTAATATTGACTCCGGCACCGGGAGCACCGCTCTGCGACACAATATTTACACCGGCTGCCTTACCGGCAAGTGCCTGTGCCGCCGAGGTCACGGGGACTTTGGCGAGTTCGGAACCCGACACGGAGGAGACTGCACCGGTAAGGTCTTTTTTCTTCACCGTACCGTAACCGATGGCCACGACTTCGTCGAGCATTGTGGCGTTGGTCTCAAGAGTGACGTCGATACGGGTCTGACCCTTGACGGCGACATCCTTGTCATCATAGCCGATGTAGGAGAACTGGAGAGTAGCGTTGGACGGCACGGTAATGCTGTAGTTACCGTCAAGGTCGGTTGCGACACCGTGTTGAGTGCCTTTCTGCATGACAGTCGCACCCATAAGAGGCTCACCGGTATTGTCGATTACTGTACCGGTCACTGTGATGTTCTGGGCATAAACTGAAAGTGAGAAGGTCAAGGTCAGCAGCATTGCCAACCAGTAACGAGTTTTCTGACTTAAATTCATACACTCATGGTTTTTTTTAGATTTATCCTATATGTTATTATATTTGCCATGATGGATTGGCCGCCCTACCGGCCGCGATAATATACAATGTGATGTCCAAAAAGATTGATTAAAGCAATATAGGAGATGATAACCGGCGAGCCTATCGCACAATATCACACAAAAGTACGGATAATAATTACCCTCCACAAATAGTTAACAATCATTAACACATCCAATATACCAATAGTCAATTTTTAACCATAAACCATTATGGTTATCATTCATTCACATATAATCTATCCAATATCATCGCCACCCGACCATCATCAATACCGGTAAAAACAGAAGCCGGACAGGACACGGTTCAGACTGCCTTTGCCATTGTCGTGAGCAGGGCGGTAAGCGTCATGAAATCCGTATGGTCACCCATACTTTTACGTAGCATTTCGAGCAGACGGACCTTGCGTTTCTTCACGGTAATTTCCGCCACTCCGAGCGCAGCCGCTATCTCAGCGTTCTTTAATCCCTCTTCAAAGCTCATGCGCAGGAGTTCCTGATATTCCGGCGGAAGATTCCTTATGGCCGCATACAGATGGTCAAGTGTCTCATGCTCGATCAGCGCGCGGTTGGCATCAGCTTCGTGGAGCGGCGTCTCCCCTGAATCAGTATAGTTACGCATGGCCGAGAGTTTGCGCAGAGCCGACACGGCTTTGTTGCGGATACAGGCGAGAAGGTGGGCACGCCACTGTTCGGCCGTCTTGAACGTGTGACGCTTCTGGAAGGTGTCCAGCACGGCATCCTGCACGCAGTCATCGGCCATCCAATCCAGTTCCGAGCCTAAAAGCCGCGAGGCATACATCACCATTCCCGGAAAATAGCGGTCATAGAACGGTGCCATTTTTCCGGCAACAAACATTCGGAATATGTCGTCGGCCGTATGCAATTTTTCTGATATGGACTGGATGTGGGAGGACAAAATTACGAAATATGTTTATAAAACCTACAAAAATGCTTGCAAAATGTCAGTCAACCGCAAGTAGCGACAAGAAAAATTAAAAAAATCTGCCTTTCGGGATATACTTTTTGATACCTATTGCGAATATAGTATAAATCACATTTCGAAACCCATTTTAACCAAAATATAATAAAAACCGATCGGTCACCGGTCTTCTCTCCAAGATCCTTCACATCACATCCCACCTCTACCCCCACCCTATGCAGCGTGTAAGTCAACTTATATTAAAGAAAATGTCGGGCCGTCTCACTCCTGCCGAGGAGGCCGAGCTGCAGGCATGGCTTAACGATAGCGAGGCCAACCGCAGACTATACGGACGTCTCACCGACCCTGCAGTCCTGAAAGATACCTTCGATCTGTGGCGCATGGTTGATTCCTCGCGCCCCTGCCGCGACATGCAGAATCAGGTCAACCGTATGCTGTGGAGCAGCCGCATCCGCCGTTGGAGCGTGGCCGCCGCGGTAGTGCTCGCGGTGCTTGTGGCCGGTTCGATCATCGTCGGCCGGATGGACATGCGGGTCTCTGACTCGCCGATTGCCTCGCGCACGGAAATTCCGCAGAGCGTCGAGGATATCAAACACGGTGTGACCCGTGCGGTACTCTCGGATGAGGCCGGTCACAATGTGGTCCTGAACGCGACTGACACCGCCAAAGTGACCACCATATTGCTTGCAGGACATGAGACCGACAGCATCGGGCACGAACTCTGCCTCGATGTCCCCAGAGGCGGTGAGTTCAAGGTTCAGCTTGAGGACGGCACGGAAGTATGGCTCAATTCGGCTTCACGCCTCTACTACCCCAACGCGTTCGGCAACGATATGCGCCACATCCGCGTCGAGGGCGAGGCTTATCTCGCTGTGGCGACTGACAGCCTGCGCCCCTTCTACGTCGAGACCGACAATCAGATGATCCGTGTCTATGGCACTTCGTTCAACGTCCGCTGCTATCCTGAGGACCGCGAGATCTACACCACTCTTGAGAAAGGCAAGGTCTCAATCAGGCGTGCCGACGAAGTCGGAGGCGAACTTTTCCTAACACCGGGTCATCAGGCAGTCTTTGCTTCAACGGATTCAAAAGTAAGCGTGAGGGAGGTCAATACGGACGTTATCACATCGTGGCGCAACGGCCGTTTCGTTTTCGAGAACCAGACACTGCTGCGCATCATGCAGGATCTAAGCCGATGGTACGACTTCGAGTATGAATTTGCCGACAGCTCACTGGAGAATGAGGAATTCATGGGGAGCATCCCGCGCTATTCCGACTTCACGACCGCCATATCCATCCTTGAGAAATGTGGGGGCATACGCTTCAGTGTCGATGACGGAAAGGTGCGGATAACGCGTACCGACAACTGACAGAACCCTCCCAATACGCATCCACCCATCAGCATACCTTAATATATAATACCTATAAAATTATCCACAAGTATTTAACCAATCATTAAATATTAGATGAAACGCAGAATCCTTACCCTGTTGGTTGCTCTGATGTGTGTCCCCGTGACGCTCTTCGCCAGCAACTACGACCTGACTTTCAACGGTGATTCGCCGGAAGCCGCCTTCCAAATCATCAAGAAAGCCACCGGCTACGAGTTTGTCTATAACAAAGGCATTCTTAACGACATCGCCGGACGTTCCGTCACCGGTTCATACCATGACATGGACCTCAACGCCATCCTGACCCATGTGATCAACGAGCAGATGGGTCTCGGTTACGAGATTATCGACAAGTCGATCGTATTGTCGAAACAGCGTGCCGCCAAGACCAACGGCTCGCGTATCACCGGCCGTGTGGTCGATTCCAACGGCGAACCCCTCCCCGGAGCATCCGTATGGCTGAAGAAGTCACCCAAGGTGGCTGCCGCCACGGACATGGAGGGTAACTTTACGCTCCCTGCCGACGGACAGACCAACGTCCCCCTCGTGGTCTCATATATCGGCATGAAACGTAAGGACATCAACTGGAACGGAAAACCGCTCAAAATAACCCTTGAGGACGACGAGAATCAGCTCGACGACGTGGTGGTGACCGGTTATCAGGTCATCGACAAGCGTGCCTCCACCTCAGCCATCACCTCGATAAAGGCCGAGGACATCCTCCGCCCGGACGCACTCTCGATTGACCAGATGCTTGAAGGACAGGTGCCCGACCTCATGTATATGTCCAACTCAGGCGAATCCGCCGCAGCTCCCAAGATCCGTATCCGAGGCACATCTTCGATCATCGGTAACCGCGAGCCTCTCTGGGTGGTGGATGGTATCGTTGTCAAAGATCCTGTGCCCATCTCGCCCGACGAGCTTAATGACCCTGACTATATCAACCGTCTCGGTAACGCCATCTCAGGTCTTAATCCGCAGGACATCGAGCGTCTCGACGTGCTGAAGGACGCCTCCGCTACCGCACTCTACGGAACGAAGGCCGCCAACGGTGTCATCGTCATCACCACCAAGCGCGGTAAGGAAGGTGCACCGCAGATCCGCTACACCAACAATTTCACATGGAAACGCCGTCCGCGCTACACCGACAGCTCGGTCGATGTCCTCAACTCCAAGGAGCGCATCGCACTGTCGAAGCAGCTTTTCAATGATCACTATGTCTATGACAACAGTTACTCGCTTGTCGGTTTCGAATACTTGATAAGCGAACTCTACGCCGGACGCATCGACCAGAGCGAGTTTGACCGTCAGCTTGCATGGTTCGAGACAGAGAATACCGACTGGTTCAAGCTCCTCACCCACGACAGCTTCTCGCAGTCACACACCCTCACCCTCAGTGGCGGCGGCTCACGCAGCTCCTACTACGCTTCGCTCGGTTTCACCGACGATGATGACATTGTCAAAGGCACGACCAACAAGCGTTACAATGCCATGATCAACCTTGACGTAAACTTCGCCAAGTGGCTTACGGCTGCTTTCAGCCTCAAAGGCACTGTCAGCGACCGCAGCTATTATCAGAACGAGATCGCCCCGGTTCAGTATGCCTACCGTGCGAGCCGTGCAATCCCCGCCTACACCTCCGACGGACACTATTACTATTACAAACGCAGGGAGTATCAGGGAGTGGGCTACAACTTCAATGTCCTTAATGAGCTTGATCACAGCGGTGTAGATCAGAACGGCAATCAGCTGAGTTTCGATGCCAACTTCCGTTTCAACATCACCGACTGGCTCTCGGCCAACGCCATATTCTCCTACACCGCCTCCAACACTGCAGTCAACAGCCTCTGGGGTGCCGAGACATACCATGCGGCAAAACTCCGCCGCAGCGAATACGGCACACCCGCTGATGAGGATACACTGATGCCGCAAGGTGGTGAACTAACCCACACCTCCACTGATCTCCGCAGCTGGACCGCGCGTCTTCAGCTTGACTGGAACAAGTATTTCAACGATGACATCCACAACTTCAGCGGCGGTATCGGTTTCGAGGCCAACTCTGATAACTACAAGGGTTATTCCAACACCACCCGTGGTTATTTCCCTGAGCGAGGCATGAGCTTCGCCACAGGTATCGACATGACCAAATATCCCGTCTATGCCGCATGGCTGGCCGACAACGTGCCCACCCTTACTAACTCAAAAGAGAACATCCTTTCGGCCTACATCACCGCCAGCTACAACTGGAAACGTCTTATATTCATCAACGCCAACGCACGTGTCGATGGATCGAACAGCTTCGGTGACCGTGCCAACGACAAGCTTCTCCCGATCTGGTCTGTCTCTGGTTCGTTTGATGCCGCCCAGCTCGACTTCTTCAAGCAGCTCACATGGCTTGACTACTTCTCCATCAAGGGTAGCTACGGCTATCAGGGCAACATGCTCTCTGACCAGTCACCCGTCATGATCATACAGAAGGAAGCATACAATGAGTTCTACGGCGAGTACATGTCAACCGTTCGCCGCAATCCCAATCCCGATCTCCGCTGGGAAAAGACCACGAGCTACAACCTCGGTTTCGAATGGGGCTTCTTCAACCGCAAGCTTCAGCTTGATGCCTCTCTCTACTGGAAGCGCACAAAGGACGCATTCATGTCAAAGACCATCTCGACCGTCAACGGTTATGAGTCATACATCGTCAACGGTGGCGATATCGACAATGACGGTTACTCAATAGGCATCACCGTGCGCCCGATTGATCGCCGCGACTGGCAGTGGAGCATCTCGACAAACTTCTCGCGTGCCATCAACCGCATCAAGAGTCTCCCCGCAGGCGAATCCTACGAGCTTGAGGACTTCCTCAACGGCAATGCCATCATCAAGGGACAGTCGGTCGGAACATTCTATTCCTACAAATTCCTCGGTCTCAGCCCCGTGGATGGCGGTCCGATGTTCGATGACTGGTTTGACCACACCGAGGACCTGAAAGGTCTCAGCAAGTATGACACCTACACATCCGTGCTCACCGCGACCGGTTCGCGTGAACCCATCATGTCAGGCAACCTCTCGACCATGCTCCGCTGGAAAAATCTCCGCCTCAACGCCAATTTCACTTACAGCCTCGGTGCCAACACCCGTCTGTTCGGTATGTATGGTGCAGGCGTAGGCAGCGACGGTGTATTTGCCAAGAGCGGTGAGATCAAGTCGGAAAACAACCTCAGCCGTGACTACCTCGACCGCTGGCTCAAGCCCGGCGACGAGAAGCACACCAATATTCCTGCCATCATCGCTGAAAACCATCCGAGTTATTACAAGTATCTCAACCACTGGTCCGACAATATGGATGAGGTGAACACCATCGCAGAATCATACTGGGATATGTATGACTACTCGGATCTCCGTGTCGTGAGTGCCGACTACCTCAAACTATCGACCCTCAGCCTTTCCTACGATTTCCCGAAGGAACTCCTCAGACCATGGGGCTGCAAGCGTCTTGAACTGACTGCAACCGGAACAAACCTTTTCACCATCTGTGACTCCAAGCTCAAAGGTCAGACTCCGACACAGGGAGGTTTCACCAACATTCAGCTCTCTGACCGTCCCGGTTTCTCATTTGGTCTTAACGTAACTTTCTAACCTATTAATCATGAACGCAATAAAGAAAACCATATACGGTGTGGGTCTGATGCTCTGTGGTGTCAGCCTCACCTCCTGTGATTCCTTCCTTGAAGAGTACTCGCAGGATCTTGCCAAGGTCACCGGCTGGGAAGACCTTGATGAAGTCCTCCTCGGCGACGCTTACATCAAGACCTGCCGTATCGTAAGCGCGAATTACAGTGTCGGTACCGAGAACCGTGACTCGGATTTCGATTTCCTCCACTACATGACCGACGAGATCACCATGACGGAATATACCGGTAATGACCTCCTCTATTACGACTACACCGTTTTCCCTTTCTACACATGGCAGCAGGACACGGGTACTGACTACAATCTCCGTTATTCCGGCGGTGACGCACAGTACTGGAACACCCTTTACTCCCGCATCAACGTCTGCAATATGGTCATCTCACTCATTGACGAGCAGCCCGCTCCCACTGAGATCGATGAGCAGGCCAAACGTCGTGTGAAAGGTGAGGCTTATTTCCTCCGTGGTCTCTATTACTTCATGCTTGCCAACCTCTACTGCGAGCCCTACGCTCCATCGACCGCATCATCGACCGTAGGTCTCCCGATGAAATACTCCGAGGTGGTCGAGGATAAGGAATATACCAGAGAGAATCTTGAGGTGACTTACGAAAACATTATCTCGGATCTCCGGAACGCCGAAGAATATCTTGAAGGCACGACACCTAAATCGCTTTACCGCGCCGGACTCCCTACGGCCAAGCTGCTTCTGAGCCGCGTCTATCTCTATATGCAGGACTGGTCAAATGCCGTGAAGAAAGCCCGCGAAGTGCTCGACATCAACAGCCGCCTGCTTTCCCTCAGCAGTAAAACTCCCGGCGATGCCTGCCTCGACGCATCGTCACCTGAAGTATTGTTCTCCATGGGTGACTACATGGTAGCTTCATTATTCAGCGACGAACGCAGAAACATGGCAAAATGGCGCGTCTCGGATGAGATGGTAGCCCTTTATTCGTCTGATGACCTGCGTAAGAACCGTTACATAGGCAATTCGCAGTTCAATCGTCCGAATGCATTCCGCAAATTCAACGGACAGTCCGAGGCATGGGGACCGATCAACACTGTCGGCAGCGTGTTCACCTTCCGTACCTCCGAAGCTTACCTTACGCTCGCCGAAGCCTCAGCCTATAGCGGCGATGAGACCACCGCACGCACCACCCTTGAAAAGTTTCTCGCTACGAGGATGAGCGGAAAAGTATCCGTGGATGAATCAGGCAACGATCTTATCGATTTTATCCGTGACGAACGCGCACGTGAATTTCTTATCGAAGGCCACCGTTGGTTTGACCTCCGCCGCTACACAGTCTGCCAGCCATATCCGTGGAGCAAGGTCATCGAACACGGGTACTATTACATAACCCGAAAAGATTATGATGATGTGATTGACCGCATAGACTGGTATCGTCTTGAAAAGAACGATGGTGCTTACACGCTTCCTCTGCCACGCGACATCCGCAATTTCCAAGTCTCCTTGGGCAACGCCAGCCGTCCGTCACGCAGCCCCTATCTCTCCACCAAGCCGGAGGGTGACGGCGGTGATGACTGGGATGATGATGACGACTGGTGGGACGATGATTGGGATGATGACGACGACTGGTGATCAGCATTATCCGTAAAGTTTTTTATAAATAATTTTTCAAGCAACGACAATGAAACCCATAAATAAATTCATGGCAGGTCTCCTGACCATCATCTCACCGGTGCTCTGCGCCTGTTCCGACGATGAGAATCTGACTCCCGGTCCCGCCTTTCCCAATTATTTCGAAGTAGATGCTTCCGACAACAGTCCGGAAGCACAGCTGCGCCGCGGATTCAAGGAGCGCACCGGAATCTATCTCCTTTTTAACGATCATCTTGCCACTTATACTGATGCCTACGGTATGATCAAGGAAGAAACAATTGATTTCGATTGGAATCTTACTTCGGATATGGAGCAACATTATCGCTTCTCATATCTTGAGGATCAGACTGACAAGGAGAACGTCACCGCAATGATCGAAAAATATTTCTTGCCCTACATTAACGTGGAGGGAGGAAAATTCAAACCATATTCTATACTTATCCCTGCGACTATTGAGATTGACAAGTACAATGATGATGACTGGAGATCAAAGGATTTCCTGAGCTGCTGGCGTTGTTTCGCCATAAATGCTGCCAAATGGATGGACATTGATGCCGAGGATGCCCGCTCGCTGAGCCGCTCGCTCGTACGCAGTATCGTCGATGATAATCTTAGCGACTCTGATCCGGCTCTTGACGACTTCTATGCCGTCAGTCAGGAATACTACGACTCCTATCCTGCCGAGGCTTTCCCCGGATGGATGGACTATCAGGACGAAACCCTCGTCTATGAAGTCGGCTTCCTCAGGTATTACCCGGATTACTACGGCGACCCCGACTATGACTCCTTTCCGTATAAGTCCTCCGACTTCCGTCTCTTCAAGGATGCAATCTTCAACGAGGATGAGGCCGAATTCCGCGAGAAATGGGCCGATTATCCCAAAATTATTGAAAAGTATGAAATCCTCAAGAAAATTATCGAGGATCTTGGTCTCAACCTTAACGACGTAACAGAATGAATATGAAGAAACTTATATATGCTGCCGTAGCTCTTTCGGCTTTCGCTTTCAGCTCCTGCTGCGATGACGATAAACTTCCTGACATAAAGCCTGCCGACCGTGGCACCGTCACCGACGATCTCGGCAACGTCTATGAATGGGTCCGTATCGGGGATCAGATGTGGACCACCTCCAATGCCAAGAACGGCTCGGATCTGGCCGATGCGGAGTACTATGACAATTACAGCTGGACCTATGTCCTTGATGACAGTCAGGTCGATGAGTATCAGGAGGAGTATATGCCAATCTATGGTAATCTCATGACCTATGATGATGCGATGAATTCCGCACCCGAAGGCTGGCGTCTCCCGTCCGATGAGGATTGGCAGAAACTTGAACGCACTCTCGGCATGTCTGATCCGGATCGTAAGGGATTCCGTGGCGAAGGTGTCGCCTACGCAATGCAGGCCACCGACTCCGGTTGTGAGCTCGGCTTGAATCTTGGAGGCAGCGTAGTGCCTGTGCAGACTTACGGCTGGATCTCTATGGACTGGGAGTGGGTCGGTGAGTATGGCTACTACTGGACCTCGACCATCGAACCTTCCTATGAGGCCGAACAGACATTCGTATATTACCGTCGTCTGACAGCCAACATAGGGACCGTCTCGCGCGAATGTATGTCCTCTGATTGCTATCTGTCTGTGCGTTGGGTCAAGGATGTGGAATAAACAGCTATGCCAAATCTTTTTACCAAATATTTTCCATGCTGAAACACTTTTTTTCACTTTCATTGACAGGGCTTATTGCCCTGTCAATGACCGTTCCGTCAAAGGCTGCATCAGAATTCTCGCTCAAAGGATCACTCGCAGGACTGCCCGACAGTACGCGTGTGGCTCTTATTGATGTGGAAGACCCCAACGGCAAGCGTCAGGTCATTGCCGAGACAATCATCACAGGTACGGATTTTGAACTTAAAGGCGACCTGAAATCACCGCGTATGTGCGAGCTTGCCTTCCAGCGTTATTCGCCTAAACGCGAAGGTTATGTCACCATCCTCTCGACACGTGTCATGCCCGAACCAGCAGAAATGACCTTCTCGACCGAGCTTACCTTCGACTCATTGTGCAACTCGCGCGGAGTGGATGGCCTTGTCAAGGTCACAGGTTCGAAGGCCCACGATGAATTCTGCGAGTACTTCGCTCAGGTCTATCCCGCCGAAAGGAAAGAAAGCGATGCGTCATATCTCTCGGCTAAAAAATACTTTGAGACCAACGACAACAAGGATACAATGGCCGTCTATAATGCCCGCAAGAACGAGGCCATTGCCGAACTGATCGCGGCCAAGCGCAGATTTATTGCAGCCAATCCCTCCTATAATATTTCAGGCTACCTCACACAGAAGGAACTTGAAAAACTCTTTGCCTATACAGCCGACGAGATCGACGCTATGGTCGATCTGGTGAAAGTCTGTCCCGACACCGCACGCGTAGCCATCGTCAACCGCCGCAAGAACCACGCCATGCGCTATGCCCTCAACCGTCAGTGTCCTGATTTCGAGGTAACCCATGCCGACGGCAAGGTGGAACAGTTCTCATCGCTCATCAACCCCGGTAAATACACCTTCATTGACTTCTGGGCTTCTTGGTGTGGCCCCTGCCGTTCGGCAATCCCACATGTGCGCGAACTCCACAACAAATATGCCGGCAAGCTCGATGTATATAGCATCTCTGTTGATGAAAGCGAGAAACCATGGCGCAATGCCATGGAAAAAGAGCAGATGGAATGGGCACAGCTCCGTCTCGACGGCGAAAAGCAGATGGATGAAGGAGCGCGAGCCTTCTTCATCACCACCATTCCCCGTCTGATCCTGCTTGATGACAAAGGACAGGTGATATGCTCGACTAACAGACCCGACGAGGTAACGGCCTGCCTTGCAAAACATCTCGGCGAGTAATCCATCATCTGATCCAATCACAAATTAATCCATATCTTCACTCATCCAGAAATGAAAAAGACTTTAATATCATCGATTCTCATACTCCCTGCTGTCATGACCTGCGCTGCAGCCGGTGGCTTCACGCTCACGGGCAATATTCCCGGCCTGAAGGCGGGCACAAAAGTAGAGCTCGTCAGCCGCGAATCGGGTCGTGGCGGCACACTGGCCGAAACGACGGCTACTGACGGTGCATTCGTCCTAACAGGTGAAGTCCCCTCGCCTACCATCAGCGAAATCCGCATCTCCAATCCTAAGCCAGAGTCAATCGACAAGGGTGTCAGCATAATGGTCGAGAATGTTCCGATGACCATCTCTGCCGCGCATATCGACAGCATACCCCCCACCTTCTATTTCGGTTCTCACGAGCTGAAACGCGAGAAGAACGTCACCGTCACCGGCGGGCAGGCTCAGAAAGAATATGCCGAGTACAAGGCCGCAATGCTACCTTCGAGCATAGCCGCACGCGATGCTCACTACAATCTCTATTATGACGAGGATGATAATAAAAGCGAGGAGGAACAGAAACGACTGAAAGATGCCTACAACAAGGCCGGAAGAGTCGAGAATGAAGCCCGTAAGGCTTTCATTACCGCTCATCCCACCTACAGCATCTCCGGCGCGTATCTTCTCAATGATCTCTCCACACCCTTCCTCTTCACTGCAGCTGAACTCGACGCAATGGCTTCCGCAGTCAGCGGGATGACCGACACCGCACGTCTCGCACAGGTCAACAAGGCTATCGAAAACAGCCGTAATTTCCTCCGCGAAAGCAAATTTACGGACTTCGCAGTCCTTGACACCCTCGGAAAGGAGCGTCACATCTCTGAATTTGCTGACGGAAAGAAGTATGTAATCATCGACTTCTGGGCCTCGTGGTGCGGCCCGTGCCGTGCGGCCATTCCTCACGTGCGCGAACTGCATAAGAAGTATTCCGACAAGGTAGAGATCCTTTCCGTGTCGCTTGACAGTGCCGAGAATCCTTGGCGTAAGGCCATGGAGCAGGAAAAGATGGAGTGGACTCAGCTGTGGGCCGACAAGTCACGTGTCGAAGCCGTCACGAATCCCTATCAGATCCGTGGCATTCCGTTCATGCTACTTATTGATCCCGAAGGACGCATCATCCATGCCGGATTCAATCCTGACGAACTTACCGTCGCTCTCGAAAAATCCCTCTGATCCATCCACCACAATAATTCCCTGCACCGGGTGAAAAACCCACATCATAATCCTATCCCCCATTTAATACTGAATTACGTCCGCTTTAACACCTAAATAATATCTTAATTTCCAACCAATTGCAGGGGCTCAGCGTGCCGCGTATGCCGAAAAGGAATAGTATCTGCCTTAAAAACAGACTATCCGGCATACACGGCACGTCATATTTTAGGCCAATTCACAGTTAAACAATGTTAAAACAAATTCCTCTCGTAGGTTCAACTCCCGCCATCAGGGATTTTTTAGTAATTTTACCGATTAATTGAGGATAATAGGCTCTGATGAATCCATCGGAAGGGACATATCATCCTACTACACACCCTACTCCTAAACCAAAGCAATGGAACAAGATAAAAAAATACGCGTGGGCATTACCCACGGTGACATAAACGGTGTTGGCTACGAGGTGCTGCTCAAAGCTCTGAGCGATGAACGCATCACCGAGCTGTGTACCCCCGTCATCTACGGCTCAGCCAAGATAGCCAACTATCACCGGAAAGGGATGGAACTTCCCGAATTCAAGCTATTCCAGATTGATTCACCCGACGATGCCGCTCCGGATCAGGTCAATATCGTAAATGTTGTCGGGGAGGACTGCAAAATCGACATAGGACAGCCGACGGAAGCTGCAGGTAAAGCTGCGCTCGCCGCGCTCGAACGCGCCGTCTCTGATCTGCGCGACGGTCTCATTGACGTGCTTGTCACCGCTCCCATCAACAAACACACCATCCACAGCGAGGAGTTCAACTTCCCCGGTCATACGGAATACCTTCAGGAACGCATCGGCGAAGGCCGTCAGGCCATGATGATCATGTGTGCCGAAGGGCTGCGCGTGGCACTCGTCACCATCCATGACCCCCTCTCTGAAGTAGCCAAAAATCTCTCTTCAAAGTCCATCACCGACAAGATCATGGCCTTCAACCGCTCTCTCATCGAGGATTTCGGCATCCACGGACCGCGCATAGCCGTCCTCGCCCTCAATCCTCACGCAGGTGATGCAGGCGTGATCGGCACTGAGGAGAGCGAGATCATCGCACCCGCCATCGCCGAGGCAAACAAACGCCGTGTGCTTGCGTTCGGGCCTTATCCCGCCGACGGCTTCTTCGGAAGCGGTGCCTACCGTAAGTTTGACGGAGTACTTGCCATGTACCACGACCAAGGTCTCATCCCCTTCAAGGTACTTGCAGGAGAGACCGGTGTCAATTTCACCGCCGGACTCCCCTACGTCCGCACTTCGCCCGACCATGGAACTGCCTACGACATCGCCGGACAAGGTAAGGCCGACGAACAGTCGATGCGTGAGGCCATCTATACAGCCATCGACATCTTCCGCAACCGTCTCCGCGAGGCCGAGGCCACAGCCAATCCGCTGCGCCGTCAGTCATACGACAAAGGCAACGACAGACTCCCTGCAGAAAAGCCTGAACGCTGATCCTGCCACGCCACGGACTCCTGAGAAAACCGATCATCAATCCTAAACAACCCGATCAATCACTGTCACAAACGTCACATGAACTATGCCATCATAGCCGCAGGAGAAGGCTCACGCATGAGCGGAGGCGGAG
Source organism: Duncaniella sp. (assembly GCF_029056165.1). NCBI lineage: Bacteria > Pseudomonadati > Bacteroidota > Bacteroidia > Bacteroidales > Muribaculaceae > Duncaniella > Duncaniella sp. The sequence continues at coordinate 152,966 of NZ_JAIDBW010000035.1, forward strand.
AAATCCGGCCCAAGCCGCTCGTGGAGCTTGACGGACAGCCCATGATCAGCCGTCTGGTAGGGATACTTGACTCTCTGGGAGCGGAAAAGATAAGCGTGATCACCAATCCCGCCATGCCTGATGTGGCTGCGACACTCCGCGCCTTAAAGCCGGCTGCAAGGCTCAACGTGATCGAGAAATCGACACGCGGATCGATGGAGAGCTTCCATGCTCTCGCCCCCGACATTGACGCCGGAAAGCCATTCTGTCTGCTGACGGCCGACAGTGTCTTTCGCCCGGAAGAATTTTCGCAGTTCATAGCCGACTTCGAGGCTGATACGGACAGTGACGGTTACATGGCCGTCACGACCTATATCGCCGACGAGAAACCGCTCTACGTCGCCGCCACATCTGAAGGCGATATTACCGGTTTTCTTGACAATGCAGTTCCCGGTGTTCGCTATGTCTCCGGAGGGATCTACATGCTCCGCCCTGCCGCGCTTGAGATCCTTGCCGACTGTGCCGCTGCCGGCGTCACGCGGATGCGTGACTTCCAGCGTGCGCTCATCGCCTCCGGAATGCATCTGAAGGCATGGCAGTTCACCAAGATAATTGATGTGGATCATCCTTCCGACCTTGCCGAAGCCCGACGCTTCACAAGCGGAGGTGACACATAACGAAACAGTTCAATACCGAACAAGATAGATTTAAGCTTTAACTATTCATATTTTACGAGGCGGAAATGCCTCCAAAAATCAACCAATCATGGCTGACATCAAAATAGCCGCAATAATGAGGGCCGGTATCTTTTCGCCCAACCATATAGGGAACGATGCCTCTATCCTCAACCTCACCGCCGACCAGCTGCGCAAACGCGGTTGCGAGGTCAGGATCTACAGCGAGGAGCAGCTCGCGGCCGGTGCCGTCACGGAGGATATAGTCATCAACATGTGTCGTCACCACCGGTCATTCCCTGTACTCCAGCAGATGGAGGATCGCGGTGCTCTCGTCATAAATTCGGGTTACGGTGTGGAGAACTGTACCCGCGAACGCCTCACGCGTATCCTCCTCGGAAGTAACATTCCCACAGCCGAGAGCATCATGGTCAATACGGACGAGCGTGTAATCGACCGCATGAACCAGCTCGGCATGTCCAACGCTTGGGTCAAGCGCGGTGACTTCCACACCATGCACAAAGAGGATGTCACTTACGTGCGTCATCCGGAGGAAGCACAGGAAGTGGTTCAGGAATACTTCCTGCGCGGAATTAAGCGTGCAGTCGTCAGCCGTCACATCGAAGGCGAGCTCCTGAAATTCTACGGTGTCTATGGCACTCCTTGGTTCCACTGCTTCTATCATCACGGTGCGCGTGACAAACAAGGGATGGACGAGGATATGCCCCGTTTCGACATCGAAGCTCTAAAGGCCATCTGCAACCGTGCGGCCGAGGCTCTTGACATAAAGATCTACGGAGGTGACGCCATCATCGGCAAGGACGGCTCTATAACCATCATAGATTTCAATGACTGGCCGAGTTTCGCTCCATGCCGCGCAGAAGCCTCAGGAGTGATCGCACGTGCGATACTCGCTGAAATCAAGAAACATAACGCTGCTAAAAACGTAAAGAAATGACCGAAAGCCGCCACTTCCCGTTTTTCCCCCGATTCATCGCCACATCCTTCGGAGCAGGTTACTGGCCTTGGGGACCCGGCACAGCCGGAGCAGTCGTAGGTCTGATCCTCTGGCTTCCTCTGGTACTGACCGGAAGCGTCACCGCCACCGTGCTCTCCACTCTCGGACTGATCGTCATATTCACCATACTCGGAATATGGTCGGCGACAATAGCCGAGGATTTCTGGGGGTCTGATCCCTCGCGTGTGGTCATGGATGAGACCGTAGGACAGTGGATCACCATGATCCCCCTGTCGATCTTCGCCATGACTCCGTCGCCCCTCGCATCAGGCTCGTTCTGGCTTTGGACCGTCATTTCACTCATTCTATTCCGCTTTTTCGACATCGTGAAACCTCTCGGCGTCCGCAAGATGGAGGAACTTCGTGCAGGAGTCGGAATTATGGCCGACGATATACTGGCGGGTATCTACGGTGCGGTTGTGCTCGCTCTTGCCATGTACACCTTCACCGATCTCCCGATCTGGGAATAGAGCTCATGCACCACAACATACTGAAAACAAGAAGATGAACTTTTCACAACTCAAAGACAAATTCCTTCACAGCGGAGGTCTGATCTCGACCTTCCTGCGATCGTCTGTCTCCTCGCAGGTGGCTTCATGGATCGATCTCGGTATGAGCATGTTGTTCTACTCCTTCGTCTTTGTGGCACTTGATCCGTTTTACCGCTCCAACCTCTCGGTTGCCGTAGGAGCGATAGCCGGAGGTGTGGTGAACTGCTGTATAAACTACCGCTTCACCTTCCATGCGGCCGGACAGAGCGTGAAGGCCGTCGGCGTAAAATACTTTTTAGTATGGACCGGATCGCTGCTGCTCAACATGTATGGCACGACGGGACTCGCATCACTCCTCTCCCACTGGGAGTGGCTGATCAACTTCGGCTTCAAACCCGACGGTATCTTCGCGGCCTCCCGACTGGTAGCCTCACTCGCCGTGTCATGGGGATGGAACTTCGTCCTGCAGCGCAACTTCGTCTATCGTCCTACCGGTTTTGACCGCTATGCCATAGGTCTTGTGGATCTGATAGTCAGACACCACGGACAGGCTCAGGAAGCCGACTCTCCGGAGGAGCCGGCCGAGCAAGGATAATCCTGCCAAAACAAAATAATATCATACATATTTTCCCACAACTTTCTTAGATCTAAAGAAAAATGTCTGAATCCCAAATAACAATCTCACAGAAAACCTCTATGTTCAAGCGATTCCGTGACAGCCTCCAGCAAGGCATCTATTTTGTCATCAATCCCTTTGTCCGTTTCCTGATCCGTATCGGTGTCACTCCCAATATGGTGACCACAGTCGGCCTGCTCGGAAATATAGCCGCAGCTCTCATCTTTGTCTATGCCGGTTACACCGCCACTGCCACCGACATGAACTATGATCTCCTGACTTGGGGCGGTGTAGTCATCATCCTTTTTTCTCTCTTTGATATGCTCGATGGCCAAGTGGCCCGTCTCGGCAACATGACCTCGACTTTCGGAGCGATGTATGACTCCGTTCTCGACCGCTACTGCGAACTCTTCACTCTCGGTGGCCTCAGCTATTACCTCATCCAGACCGGCTACATCATCGGTGCACTCATCACATTCGTAGCCCTCGTCGGTTCGATCATGGTCAGCTACGTGCGCGCCCGTGCCGAGGGGCTCGGTCTTGAATGCAAGGTCGGATTCATGCAGCGTCCCGAACGAGTTGTCGTGACCACCATCGGCGCACTCGCCACCGGTATCGTCGGTCAGTGTGTCAATCCTCAGGACTTCAATGCCGTGATCATTCTCATTGTCTGCATGACTGTCATCGCAGTCTTTGCCAACATCACGGCCTTCGCCCGCATAAACCACTGCCGCCGTCTGCTGAAGGACAGAAAATAAACCCTTCCAACACCTGATGCCGTGCCGGTCACGGCTAACCCTCGCTGAATACCAAACACCGAAAATGTCCGTAATCAACCTTCCGTCACGTCGGGAATCCCTCATAATAATCCCGGCTGTGCTTATCTGGCTGCTTGTCACCTGCCTTTGCGTAGGTTTTCGGCCGGAGCACCTCTACATAGCCATAGCCCTGACCCTGCTGCTCTTTGCCACTGACACCACGCGCCGACTGGTCGTGGCACTGCTCCCGTTTGCAGTTTTCGGAATCTCATACGACTGGATGAACATCCTCCCCAACTACGAGGTCAATCCGGTGGATATACGCGGACTCTACGAGAACGAGAAAAGCCTTTTCGGTATCGCCACCGCAGCCGGAACGCTCACTCCCAACGAGTTTTTTGCAATACACACCAACAAGATCATGGACTTCTTCGCAGGGATCTTCTATCTCTGCTGGGTCCCTGTCCCGATTCTTTTCGGACTCTGGCTGTATTTAAAGCGTCAGTACAAGGTCTATCTCCACTTCTCACTGGTGTTTCTATTCGTCAATCTCCTCGGATTCGCATATTACTACGTTCACCCCGCCGCACCGCCGTGGTATGTGGCCTCTCACGGCTTCGATTTCATCCTCGGAACACCCGGCGAAGTTGCCGGACTGGGACGCTGGGATGAAATGACCGGACTCAACATATTCCACGGCCTTTATTCACGCAACGCCAACGTGTTTGCCGCACTGCCGTCGCTCCACTCCGCCTACATGCTCATAGCCTTCATCTACTCTCTCAAGGCCCGCTGTCCGCAGTGGTTGCGTGTGCTTTTCGCCATCATCTGCATGGGTATATGGTTCACGGCTGTCTATACCTCGCATCACTATATCATCGACGTGATGTCGGGCATACTCTGTACGCTCATCGGCTACGTGATCTTCGAATACGGCCTGATGAAGATCCCATCTTTCAACCGTTTCATTAACTCTTACACCCGCTATATCACCTCCCCAACGAGCAACCGATGAAAAATTCTCTGAAGGAAAAATATCGCCGTTCGCTCAAGTCGCTCGACACTGAAGAGCATATCGACCTCTTCTTCTACCGCCCCATAGGTTACTGCTGGGCGGAGATCTCCGCGCGTCTCGGCATCAGTCCTAACGCGCTCACCATCGTTGCGATAATCCTTGGAATCTCTGCGGGTGTCCTGTTCTATTATCCGGAGTTGCGTATTAACGTCATCGGTATGTTGCTGCTCGTACTGGCCAATACATTTGACAGTGCCGACGGACAGCTTGCCCGCCTTACCAAACAATATTCACGCATCGGACGCATCCTCGACGGTCTTTGCGGCGATCTATGGTTCATTACTATCTATTTCGCCATCATATTCCGTGAAATCAATTTCTCCGACTTTTTCAGCATCCATCCTTGGGCTATATGGCTTCTCGCCTGCACGGCAGGGATCTGTCATACGAAACAGGCAGCCATGGCCGACTATTACCGACAGTTCCATCTCTATTTCCTGAAAGGCAATGCACTCAACGAACTGGAAAGTGCCGATCAGCTCGAAAAGCAGCTTGAGGAAAGTGGAATAACATGGAGCAATAACTTCTGGAAACGTCTCACCATGACGTTCTATCTTGGTTACACGCGTCAGCAGGAGGCAACTGCCCCCCACATGCAGGATCTGCGCCGCGAACTTCACCATCGTTATCCGGATGGTAATATTCCCGCAGACTTCTATGATGATGTGCGCAGCCGTTCACTGCCGTTGATGAAGTACACCAATATCCTTTCCTTCAACTGGCGTGTGATCACACTCTTCATCACACTCTTCATCGGACAGCCTTGGCTCTACTTCGTGGCCGAGCTGACAGTGTTCAACGGCATACTCATCTATCTTGTCGTGACACACGAACGTCACTGCAAAGCCCTCGTCCGCGAGCTTGACAGTCGCTACTCTCCGCAGTGACATGACCCATATACATTCATAATGGCAGGTATTGATTCCATAAAGATCGACAGGGATACTGCAGGAATAATCTTCGACTACGGTGGAACGCTCGACTCGCGCGGTGACCACTGGAGCTACATAATCCTCGACGGCTACCGTGAGGCCGGTTGTCAGGTGGAGATTGATGCCTTTATCGCTACATATATCCACGCAGAGCGTGAATTGGCGGCCAAACCTATCATCACCCCGGCCGATACTTTCAGGACGCTCATGCGCAAGAAAATTGCTATTGAGACAGATTATCTTCTCACGCATGGATTCATCACGGAGACCGACAGAGGGAAATCGGACCATATCGCCGATTACTGTTACGATTACGCCCGCAGGTGTACGGCAGAGTCAGCCGTTACGCTCAGGAAACTCGCCCGGAACTATCCTCTCGCACTCGTCACGAACTTCTATGGAAACATCAATGCCGTACTGACCGATTTCGGTATAGCCGACTGCTTCACGACAGTGATCGAAAGCGCGACAGCAGGAGTGCGAAAACCTGACCCCGCAATCTTCCGTCTCGCCCTCGAAGCCTTGAAACTCCCTGCCGGAAAAATCTTGGTTGTAGGCGACAGTATCAGCAAGGATATCGTCCCGGCCCAATCGCTCGGCTGCAAGACCCTCCTGATCGAAGGCCGATCTTGGCCTCCATCCAGTCAAGAGGGAACTTGTTCTCCACATTGATAGATAGTAAAATTCGGATTACAGACCTTATATTTGTTCTGCAATCCGAATTTTTTACTTTCGAATGGATTGGCATCCCGCCATCAGTGCATGAACCGGGGGGCGAGGATAAATGCACCTATTGAAATACCGAAATTCCAGTTATTGTCATGGGCGGAGGTATAATTACCGTAGGCACTTACTGAACCGAACGGAAGAGCGAACACGGCTTGTATTTCGCCAAAAAATTCCGGATTGCTCAGCCACTTACCATATTTGGCAGCAGCTTCCGTGGCGACGAGCGAACGCTGCGGACCATCATTTGTTTCATCCGGATAGACGTATTGGATCTTGCGTATAGGCAGAAAGCAGTTAAACGAACCACGCATCTGGAACGAACCGGAGATCTTCCATATCGGTTCCAACCCGGCCGTAATGAATGAATTTGCGTGGAGTTTGGCGTTGAAATGATTGTAGCTCGAAGGTGTAGGATGGAAAGCCTCGGCTGCCACTATGGATGCGTCGTAGCTCTGCAGTAGCTTACGCGTGGAGAGGAGTGCCTGTCCGGTGAGACCGAGCGAGAAGTATTTGTTGACGTTTAAGTAGTCAGCGACCTTAACATGGGTCTGCATCCACGATACATTACTGCTTTTATCGCGCTCTCCATCACCACCGGGGCGATAATGGTAACGCCCCATGATGCCTGTGACATTCACGCGGAGATCAATTCCCGACGTGGGGTTATAACCGTTGTCAAGCGTGTTCTTCTCCCAAGTCGCAAACACCTGTCCGAGATCGAAGATGCCCTTTTCGTTGTCGGGATTGGACTGCCCCTCAACCATATCGACATGATAGCTGTCGGTCAGGCGTCCGTATGAAGCACCCGCCGTCAACACACTGCGGAGTGTCGGCGCGGTTGAATAGAATGCACGGACAAAAGACTCCGATTTACGGATGAAATCAGGTTCATGTATCTGATAGAAAAGCTTTTCGGTCTCGTAATATTTCTGACGGAAGGTGACCAGCTTCACATGGAAAGCCGAAGGTCGGCGAGTGTTGAACTGAAGGCTGAAATCACCTTCAGCAGCCATGTAACTCTGTCCGAGCCATGCATTAAGGTTCGTTTTGATCGAATTATAGTTGAGCGTATTGTAACCGGCATTGAAGAAAAGCATACTGTTGGTCGATGAAGAGATGTAACCTCCGACACCGACAGTGAACGGATCACGCACGATAGCATTGAAGTCGAGATCAATCATACTGTCGCGCTCATTGTACATAGGGGTCGGTACGAAGTTCTGGAGCTTACCGGAACTGATGGCCTGATAGTAGGCATCGCGTCCTTCGACAAGATTCATCGGGCCGTCACGGTGATCGAAGAATGATTTCAGGTATGAATTTTCGACTTTTGTGCCACCGCTTACATTGACCTTGTCAATGCGCACCTCCGGTGTGGCAGCCTTAAAACGGCTACGCTCGGCATCAAGCGTAGCTTTCGGCTTGCGCACCTTGACCTTAGCCTTGATGGAATCCATGACTTCAAGACCACGGCGATAACCTATGTCATATATCTCCTGATACTTGTCAAAGGCAAGCAGCCCGAACTCATCAAGGTTTATGCGCACGTTGACACCCTTATTGTCCGGGAAAGGATAATCATTCGGCTGCATGATCATCTCTTCAAGCTGATCCATCATGTTGCGGGTATCCGGGGCGGATTTTCCTGATCCGACGTTCACACCAATCACCGCATCCGGCTTGAACTCGTCCATCATCACATCAACAGGATAATTGTCATAGATACCGCCGTCATACATGGGCACACCGTTGAGCAGGATAGGCTCGAAGATCATCGGGAATGACATCGACATTCTCACTGCATCACCCAGCGGTCCGCGACCAAGCACGACCTTATGCTTGGCATAGACATCGGAAGTTACCGTGCGCAGAGGAACGAACAATTTATTGAAATCAGCCCCGCACTGAATGGTGTAAGGCGAGAATATCTCGATGAAAGCATAGTTCATCGGAATAGGATTTATGAGACTTATCGGGAGCACCGATGTGATCTGTGTAGAATCCTTACCCAGATTAAGTGTTACGAACGACGGTGTATCGTGAGTCGAAGAATAGTAGTAGGTGTATGACGGATCAATCTTACCGGTACTCCAATAGGCAAAACCCTTTGAAGCTATCAGCTCAAGCATCTCGGCAGGACTGAATCCCGAAGCATAGAGACCGCCGACGATAGCTCCCATCGACGTACCCGTAATGTAATCGATAGGTATATCATTATCCTCCAGAGCCTGAATGAAACCTATGTGGCCGATACCCTTCGCACCACCTCCGCTGAGCACAAGTCCTACGCTCGGACGGTCGGGACGCGGGGGAGTACCGATAGCCCCACCCGCAGTCACGAAGCCTTCGGGCGTTACCACAGGAACAGTGTCGGTCGCAGAAACAGCAGTTGCAACTTGTCCGCATAAAGCGGCAAAGACTGAAACAAGCATCGGGAGGATATTATGTCTCATAGCTGAATAAGTTGTAAACGTGATGAATAAAAAAGATGGGTAAGTGTAGTGATTTATCTTTCTAACAATCCAATTATGCAAAATGATTAAAAAAGTGTAATTTTGTTGAAAGAAAAGAAATAAGATGGCAGAATTCAATCAAACGCAGGAGATCAAACGCCGCTTTTTTGCTATGCGCAACGGTATTGTGGCCGACACTATCCGTAAGGCCGGCCTGCAATATAAAATGATTTTCGGACTTAATCTTCCGCAGATTACAGAGATCGCGGCTGACATAACTCCCTCGCGGGAGCTTGCGGAACAATTCTGGGCCGACACACGCACACGCGAAAGCATGCTTCTCGCGCCGATGATCTATCCCCGTGAGGAACTGACACGCGAACGTGCCTCAGAAATGCTCCGTGAGGTCTCTACGACAGAGGTTGCCGACATACTATGCCACCGTCTGCTCCGACATCTCCCCTACGCTATGGATCTCGCAACCGATGCCGTTACCTCCGCTTCGGAAATGGAGCGTTACGGTGGTTTCCGTCTCATGTTCAATCTGCTCTACTCGCGCCCGGCTGACATCCGTCCGTTTGTGGAAGCCGAGCTCGCCTCCGGAACGCCTCTCACACATCCCATCTGCAAAAGTATGCTTGATGAAATCAAATTCCTCATTGACGAAGAATAATCTGTCAAATCAGCACTACAGACCTATAATAGAAGTACAATTATTAAGTAAATAATGCATATTTGAATAAAAATACCACATCAATGGTATTTTTTGGTGATATAGTTGTTTGTAATTTTGCAACAGAAACATAAAACAACTATTATCATGGCAAAAATTAAGAAAAGTCTGACCGAACTCATCGGCAACACTCCACTGCTTGAAGTAAGCAACATTGAAAAGGCCGAAGACCTCAAGGCCAAAGTGATCGTGAAGCTCGAATATTTCAATCCGGGCGGAAGCGTAAAGGACCGTATAGCCTTTGCCATGATCGAAGCGGCCGAGAAGAGCGGGGAGCTGAAACCCGGAGCGGTGATCATTGAACCGACAAGCGGCAACACGGGTATCGGACTGGCTTGGGTGGCATCCGTCAAGGGCTACAAACTGATCCTCACCATGCCTGAGACCATGAGCGTAGAACGCCAGAATCTTCTTAAAGCTCTCGGTGCAACCCTCGTACTCACCCCCGGCAATGAGGGTATGAAAGGTGCGATAAGGGTTGCAAATGAGCTCAAGGAACAGCATCCCGGTTCTATCATCCTGCAGCAGTTCGACAATCCCGCCAATCCTCAGATCCACAGTGTAACCACCGCGGAGGAGATCTGGAACGATACCGACGGTAATGTCGATATACTCGTGGCAGGAGTCGGAACAGGCGGAACCCTTAGCGGAACAGCCGAAGGACTGAAGAAACACAATCCCGCGCTTAAAGCCGTGGCGGTAGAGCCCAAGGATTCCCCCGTACTTTCAGGCGGTAAACCGGGCCCGCATAAAATACAGGGTATCGGTGCAGGATTCGTTCCAAGCAATTTCCACAGAGATGTGGTGGATGAGATCATAACCGTCGATAATGACGATGCCATCCGTACTTCACGACTGCTTGCCTCGAAAGAGGGATTGCTTGTGGGTATCTCTGCCGGTGCTGCACTCTTCGCCGCCATCGAACTTGCAAAACGTGAGGAGAACAAGGGAAAGACCATAGTGGCTATCCTACCCGACACAGGTGAGCGTTATCTCTCGACCGTCCTCTACGCTTTTGAGGAATATCCCCTCTAACGGTTAATAGCAATTGAATGAATCTGAACACGTTGTACGGACATTACGTAACAAGTCCATGCAACGTGTTCAGATACATATACATCCATCAAATAGCTATCTCAAATGACAACCGGCCAACCCATAACCTTCGTCATAGCCGATAATCAGGCCATCACACGCGCAGGGATTCACGAATTTATCTCCTCACTGCCTCTGCGCGTGGAGATGATTGATGTGACTGACAAAAGAGGGCTTGTCAAGGCTCTTATAGAATATCCGAAGAGCATCGTAGTGCTTGACTACAGTCTTTTCGATCTGCGGAGTGTCGAAGAGTTTCTTGTGCTTCAGAAACGGTTTCAGGGCGTGAAATGGATATTCTTCTCAGCTGAAATGTCGGTTGGTCTGATGCGTCGTCTGTCATTCGAGGACAATGTCGGAATGACCCTTAAAGAATGTAACGGACAAGAGATAAGAGACGCCCTACTGAATGCTGCCGAAGGAGAGCCGACAACATGCCGACAGATCGAAACCCTGCTATCCAATTCATCCGGCCATGAACCGTCAGCCCTGACTCTGACCAATTCAGAGATAGAAATCCTGCGTCTGATAGCCAAAGGGAAATCCGTCAAGGAGATAGCATTGGAACGAAATTCAAGCGTCCACACCATCACTACGCATAAGAAAAATCTATTCCGCAAACTGGAGGTCAACAATGTCTATGAGGCTACCAAATATGCAATCCGCACCGGCCTCGTCGAGATGGTGGAATACTACATCTAATTCCGTCTCCATCACTACACCCTGAACAGCAGACAGCCTCTGATCAACGCATGGATTCACGCAGCAGACGGCTGAATTTGCGTGCCCCTACGTCAGAAAGATGATCCACGTCATGGAAATCCTCATCATCAAACGCGGCAGATGAGTAAAAATCAAAATATCGCCCATCCACCATTCCTTTGAGGACAGACGCATAGTCAGCCATTTCGGCATATTGGGCTTTGTCCGCGTATTGCCTGAACTCTTTAGAGACAGGTGTCGTGACGAATACGCATTCGATTCCGCGCCTGTCGCAATACTCTATCATTGATTGAAGAACCCGATAGACCTCATCGGCACGTCCGGGAGTGGCAAAAGTAAGCTCCTCCACTCGTGCCTCCGCTTTCTCCCTCCAAGCGGGATCGCGGTGATCAAGCCCGAAACCGAGTCCGAAACCAAGACTGTCGCAACGGTTTGACTCCTCCGGAAGAATCATATTGCGCAGACGTCCCGTGTATGATTTGAAATCCGTGAGAGCCAGATTATAGATCGATAAATCCGGATGAAGATTGAGCTCCATCCCCACCTTGTATTGTACACATAGCCCCCGATCCAGCTCCTCAAGCTTCGGATCTCGGAAAGTGAAGTATGAAATAGGGATTATTACCTTACGTAGATTAGGCATGTACGGCTCATATTCTTTAAGAAGCTGAAAGTCATATTCGGGAGTCTGCGATATATTGGCCAGATTAAACACGCTGTCACCGAGTTCGGAGGGTATGATCCCGTAGTAGGTATGTGAGGATCCCAGTACGAGCGTGGCTATCTCCCCGCCACGTTCTTTTATATATCCGTACTTATAACTGTAGGGAGTGGCGACATGACGGACCACAATCTCTCCCATCGCCAAAAAGACGATGATTATCAGCGCAAAGATCAGTATTTTTTTGAGAAACAGTCTCATCAGAATTGAAAATATATGAATTGCTCCGCTGTGCCTGAGAGCAGCAGCTCTACGAGAAACAGAGCCACATACAGTCCCCATCTGACAGGAGTATTACGTCCTATACCTCTTGAAAACAGATCAACCGGTGACTCATACTTCCTTCCGGCCCACTCTCCGGCCAGCATTATCAGAGACCAGCAGATGGCCCGTTTACCCTCGATGACGTTGGCATGGACCGGAGTGAACATCAATCTTATGTAATCACAAGCCTCCGAGATTGTCGAGGCGCGGAATATAATCCATCCGATCATTACAAGCATAAAAGTAAATCCCATCATCAGAACCGGTCTGACAACACCGGGTGTGGAATTAGCCGGTGAAGCTCCTTTCTTCTTCGATATGAAAACAGAAGGTATGTAGAGCAGGGCATGATAGCCGCCCCACACGATAAATGTATAGTTCGCACCATGCCAGAGACCGCTCGTCAGAAAGACTATGACCGTGTTTCTGACCCGCTTCCACTTCCCCTGACGGTTACCTCCGAGAGGAATGTACATGTAGTCACGAAACCATGACGTAAGCGAGATGTGCCATCGTTTCCAGAACTCGTTGATGTCCTTTGAGAAATATGGAAGCTGAAAATTCCTCATCAGATCTATGCTGAAAAGCCGGGCCACACCGACAGCTATGTCCGAGTAACCTGAGAAATCACAGTAGATCTGTATGGTGAAGAGAAATGCACCCACCCATAGATTCACAGTTCCTGCCTCCGCAAAATTCCCGAAAATAGAATCGACGATAGGCGCGCAATTGTCTGCAACGACCATCTTTTTGAATAATCCCCAAAGGATAAGACGCATACCGGCTACTGCCTTTTCATAATTAAAAACGCGCTGCGACAGAAACTGGGGAAGAAGATTGGTCGCACGCTCTATCGGACCGGCCACAAGCTGCGGGAAGAAGCTTATAAAGGCCATGAATGAGATGAAATCTGTCGTTGCACCGATATGACCCCGCTTCACGTCAATGACATAGCTTAGAGCCTGAAATGTGTAGAACGAGATCCCTACCGGCAATATGAGCTGCAACGTCACAGCATCGACCTCCCACCCGACCGCCGACATCAGCGATGCGAAGCCGGAAGAGAAGAAATTGAAATACTTATATACACACAGAATGCCGATATTGAGCACTACGTTGCTCCAAAGCATGATCCGCTTTCCGGTTTCACCTGTGCTGCGTCCGATATAAAGACCGCTGAAAAAACTGCTGACCGAGGTGAGGAAAATCAGAAACAGAAAGGTAACGTCCCACCATCCGTAGAACACATAGCTCGCGGCCAGCAGAAACAGATTCCGGCTTTCCCTTTTCCGCAGGACAAGCCAGTATATCCCGAAGACCACGGGAAGAAAGAATAAGAATTCTACGGAATTGAACAGCATGATGAATCAGGGGAGATTACACTTTCGGGACAAGCGGACTGACGCACATCCCTATCAGGCGGGAGGATATGCAAATTTACAACTTTATTCTGAATAATATGCCTAAGCTATGCTGCAGACGGCATTCCTCTATGGACGGTCAGGTATAAATATGACTCTCAGGCATAGAAAACAGATCTCCGGAAGCCTTTAGCTATACATTAGAGGCTTGCCGGAGATCTGTTGTTTATATTTCCTCGAAATGTACCCGTCATTACCGACGGGCATTTCAAGCGCGAAGGATCATTAATCCTCTTCCTTCATGTTGTGGAACACGTTCTGCACGTCCTCATCCTCCTCGATCTTCTCAAGGAGCTTTTCGATAGCGGCACGCTGATCGGGAGTTACCTCTTTGAGATCGTTAGGGATGCGCTCGAATTCAGACGAGATGATTTCGAAACCGTTGTCCTCAAGATACTTCTGGATGTTTGAGTATTCCTCGAAAGCACCGTAAAGGATCACCTGCTCCTCGCCTGACTCGTCGTCAACGATATCCTCAAGTTCGTCAACACCGTAGTCGATGAGTTCGAGTTCGAGATCTTCGAGCGATACACCGTCCTTCGGTTTGATCTTGAACACGCTCTTGTGGTCGAAAAGGAAAGTGAGCGAACCCTGAGTGCCGAGTGAACCGCCATGTTTGGTGAAATATGAACGGACGTTGGCTACGGTACGGGTATTGTTGTCGGTAGCGGCCTCTACGAAGATAGCGATGCCGTGGGGGCCGTATCCCTCGTAAGTGATCTCCTTGTAATCGCCGGCATCCTTATCGGTAGCCTTCTTGATAGCGCGTTCAACGGTGTCCTTGGGCATGTTTGCAGCCTTGGCGTTCTGCATGAGAGCGCGGAGGCGGGGGTTGGTGGAAGGATCAGGACCGCCGGCCTTGGCAGCGATAGTGATTTCCTTACCTATACGGGTAAATGTACGCGACATGTTACCCCAACGTTTGAGCTTGCGTGCTTTACGGTATTCAAATGCTCTTCCCATAATGTGGAGTGGTTACAATTGAGTTTTTTATTCTGTTGTATTTTCTATTGTTTCGTTCTTTTGCAGAAGAATGATGGATTATCGGAGCTCCGCACCGAGTTTCTTGGTGAGATTAGTGATAATCTTGCTCATCACAGCCTCGATCTGCTTGTCGTTGAGGGTCTTTTCAGCATCCTGAAGCGTAATGGCGATAGCATACGACTTCTTGCCTTCGGGGAGGTTCTTTCCTTCATACACGTCAAAGAGAGTGATATCCTTGAGCAGACGGCGTTCGCTCTCGCGCACGGTAGCCTCAACCTGATCCATACCGACAGCCTTGTCCAGAAGGAGCGCGAGGTCACGCTTGACAGGCATTGTCTTGGCGAGAGGTGAATAGCTGACGCTCTTGCGGAGCGAGAGATTGACGAGCGCATGCCAGTCAAGCTCGCAGTAGATCACTTCCTGCTTTATGTCGAATTTCGACGCGAGTTTCTTGGCGAGGATGCCGAGTGTGCCGAGATTCTTGCCTGAACGGGTGTTAATGTCGAGAGCAGCCGAATAGAGCTCTGACGAAGAGGGCTGAAGTTTGATTTCCGCAGGATTGATGCCGAGGCGGGCCATGATGTTGGCCACGACAGCCTTCATGTCATAGACAGTCGCAGGCTGTTCTGGACGAGCCCAGTTACCTGGACGGAGAGCTCCCGTGAGCCAGATGGCAAGGCGAGAAGCCTCACGGTAAGGAGCGAGCACGTTCTCGGCGGTAGCCTCCGCAGCAGGATTGAATGAATAGACATTGCCGAACTCATACATGGCCAGATCGCCGCTCTTGCGGTTGATATTGTGGCTGAGCGATTCGAGACCACCGAAAAGGAGGGTCTGACGCATTACGTTGAGGTCGTTGCTGAGCGGATTGAGAAGCTTCACGCAGTGATCGGCGGGATAGACGGTGAGATTCGTATAATATGCCTCGGCTGTGAGCGAGTTGTTGAGGATCTCGTTGAAGCCCTCGGCACAAAGCTGCTCGCTGATGAGATTGCGGAGTTTGTTGTCCTGATCCTCGAATGACTGCGATGAAAGGGCTGAACGCACGGATGATGAGATCTCCACATTGTTGTAGCCGTAGATACGGAGTACATCCTCGACCACGTCACAGGGACGGGTGACATCCACACGGTAGGTAGGCACTTTCATATCGGCCTTCTCAGTGGTCACTTCAGTAAGTTCCATTTCGAGGCTCTTGAGAATCGACACGATCGTATCGGCAGGGATATGCTTACCGACGAGACGGTCGAGATAATCGAACGCAAGGCTTACGAAGGCCGGTTCGATGCGTACGGGATAATTGTCGCAGAGCGGGCCTGTGATCTCGCCACCGGCAAGCTCCTTGACCATGAGAGCCGCGAGCTTGAGCACATAGAGGGTATTGTTGGGATCGACACCGCGTTCGAAACGGAATGATGAATCCGTGTTCAGGCCGTGACGGCGGGCCGTCTTACGGACAGATGTAGGATTGAAGTATGCACTTTCAAGGAATACGTCGGTTGTGGTTTCGGTCACACCTGAATCAAGACCTCCGAACACACCGGCTATGCACATGGGCACCTCGGTGTTGCAGATCATGAGGTCACGCGAATCAAGTGTGTGCTCAACTCCGTCGAGCGTGACGAACTTCTCCCCTTCGCGGGCATTCTTGACAATGATCTTCCCGCCGGCGATCTTGGCCACATCAAAGCAGTGGAGGGGCTGACCCATGCCGTGAAGAAGATAGTTGGTTATATCGACAATATTGTTGATCGGACGCAAACCTATGGTCGAGAGTGCATCCTTGAGCCATTGAGGCGACTCGGTAACCTTGACTCCGCGCACGGTGACGCCGGTGTAACGGGGGCAGGCATCTGTGTTCTCCACCTCAACCGTGATTCCACCTTCGGGCTTTTCAATAGCAAACGGAGTGACATCCGGACGGTGGAGATCACCCGGTTCGGTATGAGCGGCCATCCAAGCGGAAAGATCACGGGCCACACCGTAGTGCGAAGCAGCATCAATGCGGTTGGGGGTGAGATCGACTTCAAGCACATAGTCAGAAGTCAGACCGAAATATTCGGCGGCAGGTGTGCCGGGCTTTACATCGTCGGTGATAACGATAATACCGTCGTGCGACGATCCAACACCGATTTCATCCTCGGCACAGATCATACCGAACGACTCCACACCACGGATCTTGGACTTCTTGATGGCAAACTCCTTGTCGCCGTCATAAAGCGTCGTACCGACGGTGGCCACAACCACTGTCTGTCCGGCAGCCACATTGGGCGCGCCGCAGACAATCTGCGTCTCCTTGCCGTCACCGAGATCTACTGTGGTGATATGGAGATGATCACTGTTGGGATGTTCGACACAGGTGAGGACCTTACCGATGACAATACCGCGGAGGCCACCGCGGATCGACTCGACCTCTTCAACCGAACCGGTCTCCAGACCGATCGATGTCAGTGCCGCCGCGAGTTCGTCGGGGGTGAGATTGAAGTCGAGGTATTTTTTTAGCCAGTTATATGATATATTCATGACAATGGTTGGAATATGCATTGAGGTTGGCTCATCGCATTTCGCCGCTCCTAAGTGAAATCACAAAAGGGCGAGAAAATGCAAAATGATGTGCAAAGTTACGAAATCTCGGCAAACTATACACAAATTATCCGCTAAAATCAACGCGCCCGTCCGGCTATAAAACGACGCAGACACATCCGGCGGCTGATTTTGCCGGATGTGTCTGCCGTTTCAATGATGATTTTTCAGACCTCACGCCTTATTACGTAGGTCTTAAAGGAGTTTCAATGACGAATGCCGTCAGCGTACTCAGCGGACGATTACCTTCTCACCCTTGCGGACATAAAGACCGCGCTGAGGATCGGTGACACGGCGACCGAGAATGTCGTAAAGAGGCGCATCCTCACCATCTTCGTTACCAAAGACGGGGATGATGGCAGAGTTTCCGTTTTCAGATGCGAAATTGAAACTGCGTGTGAGGCTGATACCATCCTCCGAAGCTTTGACCTCAACAGTAAAGAGAGCCGGAGCGTCGGCCGAAGGAGTGACTGTCAGCACTCCGTCACGGATTTCGCCACTTACTGTCGGAGGAAGTCCCGTGATCTGATATGACGGTGTCTTGTAGCCTGCGAAGTAAGTGGAGAGAGTCACGTCACCTGATCCGTCAATACGGAAGTTGGGGACAGAGATCCATGCGAGATACTCTTCAAGGTCTGTGAAGAAGTCACCGTCACGGTCCTCATTATTATTGGGGGTAGCGTAGTCAGTTCCGACGATAAGCTCGAACCAGTCGGGGATACCGTCATTATCAGTATCCCATCCGCTTTCACGGCTTGCCTCGATGATATTCAGGCCGGCGAATCCTTCGGCGTCACTCTCGCAGTCGGGCAGACCGGCTTTCTTTGTGTAGCGGCCGACGGTGGAAGTGGTGCCGTTGAGAGTCTCGCTGACTATACGGGCATCGTGATTATTGAGTTCAGGCATGTTGCAGCCTACATCCGAAAGTACATTCTTGAAAGCAGCCTCGGCAGTTTCAACTGTCGCGTGGCTTGGGAAGAAAGGCTCACTGTTCCAAGGATCCCAGTTGAGCTCCTGACCGTTAGAGAGTGTATATTGATAGGTTGTACCCTCCTTGTCCTGTGTCTTCGTTCCGTTCTTTTCCTCACGGATATTACCGCTGACATAAGCTCTCTGCGATCCCTTGCCAACACCCTCGAACTGGTGGCGCAGGAGATACTTCTGAGTCGTGGCAGGACCCATCTTGTAGTAGTTGTTCACGAAGTTAAGCTCGTGAGTACCACCGTCGGTAGCACGTCCGCCCCAGTTATAGACCACGTTGTTGAACACGTCGTGGTGACCGTCATAGTAGCCTGCGCCGTCAAGACCTCCGGAGAGACTCCAGTTACGGCCTTCGCAGTGGGCGAGGAGATTGTGGTGATAAGAACCGACCTGACTGCCCATCTCTCCACCGCCGATTGTCGCGGCATAGCCGTGGCTGACGTGCTTGCCCTGATTCTCATACTGAGTGGCGTGACCGGCATAGTTGAGAGCCTCACTGATGATGGTGCGCTGGAGAGTCATGGTCTTGGCGTTGCGCGAGGAGAAACCCTCGTCGAGAGTCCATGCGATCGAGCAGTGGTCCATGATTGAATGGTCGTTGCCGGTCATACCCATACCGTCGGAAGTATTGGGATTTCCGCCCATACTTTCATTCCAATCGTCAGCACCGCCGAGATAGAGACGCATGAAACGGGTGATACCGTCGCTCTGCATACCGAAAGCCTTGTTGCGAAGCAGGATACCACGTCCGGGAGCGGTCTGTCCGGCTATAGTCACATACTTATCGGAGATCACCAGACGCGATTCGAGAGCGATCACACCGGCAACGTCGAAGACGATGGTACGCGGTTCATGGATCTGCTCGATACCATAGCGAAGCGTGCCGGGCTGTCCGTCATCGGCAAGAGAGGTCACGTGATAGACGATACCTCCGCGACCACCGATGGCAAAGCGTCCGTAGCCCTCAGCTCCGGGGAAGGCAAGACGGCGGGGCTGGAATGTCATGAGTTTGCCTTTATGCACTGTGCCGTTGGCCTCTACCTCATCAACGCGCCACCAGTAACGGTGAAGCGGAGAGAAACCATCGGCCTTAAATTCAGCGGCGGGACCCTCGTATTGATAAGCGACTGAATTAGCTACAGTGAGCGAATCCGTGCCATAGACAAGCTTATGGACAGCGGCCACATCCGCACCCTTCCACGTGAAGATCACCGAACCGTCGTCGGCAGCCACGTGGCGATCATTATTCTCAGGAAATTCATCCATTATCCCGTAAGGATTGGTGTCAAATTCCAGACCGTTGATCATCACGGCTGTGGTCGAATATGTCTGCCCCTCAGCAGGGACGGTCATATACTTGATGACCACCGGTTCACCCTCCTTGGCCTCAAATTCAACGTAGGAACGACCCACTTCAGAAGCCTTGAGATTGTCCGTGTTAGTGGAGTATTTTACATTCTCAAGACGCATTTCACCGTTGACATCCACACGTATCGGCGGTAAGGTCTGATTCTTGTCCGTATTATTGTGGTAGGCTATGACAGAATGCTGTCCGGGAGCGAGTCCCTCGATCGTAAGGATTATAGCAGTCGGGCCTTCCGTGATCTTGATGGCGTTACCGTTTTCGAGCGTACAGGCATAGACACCGTCGCCGAAGAGTTTCATGCCTGCCTGTACAGTCTGTTTGTTCCAGTTGGAAGCTACAGCTGAAGCCCCCTCACCGCCGGAAACAGTTATGGTCATACCGTTGTCAAATGTCTTTGATTCTTGTTCGCAACGGTTGACAGGCCACGGAATATAGTCAGGTTCGGTGACTTCAGAAGTGTTACGGTTCGGGAAATCAAAATCGATTCTCTGAGCCGCCACAGTCACACCCGACCCCAAAAGCAATGCTGATAACAATAATTCTTTCATGTTGTCATGGAGTATTTTAAGGGTAATCTGATATAGGAGTGTAAAGTTAGAAAAAATATTCCAATATTCAGGTGAAAACGTAGGAGTTACGGAAATAAAAATCAAAAATTTTAATTTTTTTGTCACAAACGTCCCCCTTACCATGTCATATCTGTGAAAACAAAACATTCATCACCACAGACCTCAATATGACATTATGATTAAATACGGCTTTCTCAATAAATATGTCACCGTTCTGCTCCCCGTCCTTGCCACCGGTCTTAATTCCTATGCACGGACACCAGTCGAGGCAGCTGACTCAATCATGCCTGAAATCACTCTCAGTGAAGTAACCGTAAAGGCTTCAAGAGTGCTCCACAAGAGTGATATGGATGTCTATGTACCCTCCAAAAACGCGATCAAAGTGTCGCAAAACGGCCTCTCGCTTCTTCGCAACCTCATGATACCATCGCTTAACGTCAGCGAGATAACCAATACCGTCCGCACCGGCGGCGAGAATGTCGAGATAAGGATCAACGGCCGTCAGGCCGATCCCACCCAGCTCATGACACTCTCACCCTCCACCGTTAAGCGCATCGAGTGGATCGACAATCCTGGCCTGCGCTACGGCGATACACCTGCCGTGATCAATGTCATCACAGTCAATCCCACAGCCGGCGGATCATTCATGGCTCAGGGGATGCAGGCATTCGACGAGCCGTGGGGCAACGGTTATCTGAACCTCAAGCTTAACCATGGAGCATCCCAATGGGAAATAGGTCTATTCGGCCGCTATACCAACAAGATCGGGACATATCGTGAATATTACGAAACTTTTACCCGCCCCGACGGATCTTCAATTACACGTAAGGAGACCCCGCTGGACGGTTACGTGTCGATGTCGAATATCAATCCGGAGGTGTGTTACAGCTACCTCATCCCTGACAAAACCACGGTATGGGTTGATTTCTCTGTCAACAGAGACTGGCCCACAAAGCGTTACAGTGAGGGACGGATGGAACTGTCGGACAACTCCGACGCACTGACACTAAGGGAATTGGACAAATCATCCGGCACGAGACCACGACTCCACGCCTACATAGAGCAGCGGCTTCCTCATCGCCAGACTATAGCTTTTGATGCCAGCGGCTCGATATTCAACGGTCACTCCTCACACATCTACAACGAGCAGTCCTGTCTTAATGACGAGACTCTTTCAGATGTCAGGACCCTTATCGACGAGCGCACCTACACCATGCGTCTTGAAGGCAACTATATCAAGCAGTGGTCCAACGGACGCCTGACAAGCGGCATACAGTACAACGGCACACGCAACCGGTCAACACGCGAAAACGGGCGCAGAAAACATCAGCGACGCAACCAGACGTATATCTTCAGTGAATATCTACGCGCTGTCGGAGCTGTGACGCTCACAGGAGGTATCGGAGCGCAATACACCGACCTCTCGATGCTTGAAAGCGACATTGCGACCTCATCGTGGTCGCTGCGCCCGCGCCTGTCGGCCTCCTACCGACTGAACCGCACATCGCAGTTCAGGGTCAACTTCACTACTTGGCAGACCACCCCGACACTCTCACAGACTGATGACGAGCCGCAACAGATCGACGGCTTACAGTACAGTATCGGAAATCCCGACCTGCACACGTTCAGCACCTACCGCATCTCGGCTCAATACAATCTGTCACTTCCGCGTGTAAACGCTAAACTTGAAGGTCGCTGGACCAGACGACCCGGAGCGATAGCCCCGTGGATGGAATGGGAAGAGGACAAACTGATAACATCATTCGAGAATAGCCACGGACAGACTGACTGGCAGGTAAGCCTCGCCCCGCAGATCGAGGTCATCCCGAATGTCCTGACCCTCGCCGGCACTGTGAGATACATACATAGCACAAGCGATGGTACGGGCTACAGGCATACCATCAACGACTGGAGCGGAAACGTATCGCTTTCGGGCACTTACCGTAACTTTTCGCTTATAACGTCATTCGACCGCAATCCCGCCGTGCTTTCAGGTGAGATCATCACAGTAGGTGAAAAGACATCGGATATCACCCTCAGCTACCGGCTCAAGGGACTGCAGATGGCTGTCGGCATGTTCATGCCCTTTACCCGTTACAGTATGTCGAGCAAGTCGCTCAACCGCTACAACAAGAATCAAAACATACTGCGCAGCAATCACTTCGACAAAATGCCATTCATCCGCGTCGCCTACAATTTCAGCTGGGGAAAACAACGCAAAGCAGCCAAGAAGCTTATCGAAAGCTCCGACGAGATTGATCAGGTGAAAGCTGCAGGACGTTAAAATGGTCAACCGCCTGAAAAATTGTGATCCATACGCCATTTTTTACTATTTTTGCCAAGAAATAGCAGAAAATGAAACTATCCTCAACCCCCATCCTCTCCACGACGCCCAATGATGGAAGCTGAAGAATTCAAAGCCATTTTCCTACCTCTCGGACGCATGATGTATGCCGAGGCCATGCGAATCCTGCACTCGCAGACAGATGCGGAGGATGCCGTACAGGATGTCTATGTCAGGCTATGGGAACGCCGGGACGAATTCCGGACTATCGACAACCCCAGAGCCTACGCAATGACAATGGTACGCAATCACTGCCTAAACCTTTTCAATGCGATCGCGCGCAATCAGACGATGGAAACGGAACCCGGAAACAGATCTATCGGAAACGACAGGCTCGATCCCCATGATGAAATCGAGAGCCGCGACCGCGTATGCAAGGTGTTCGGCGTCATCGGATCGCTCCCCGACAGTCAGCGTCAGGTGATCACGATGCATGACATCGAAGGCTACTCGAAGGATGAGATCCAAAGACAGACAGGATTTTCGGCAGACAACATCCGCCAACTCCTTAGCCGTGCACGAAAAGCCATCAGAAGCCATTTTTCCAACAATTGAACTATCAACGCAATGAATACCGACCAGATAAACGAACTCCGTGATATGCTCGACCGTTACTATGCGGCTGAGACGACCCCCGATGAGGAAAAACACCTGTTGGATTTGCTTTCAGATACCGACCTACCGGAAGAATTCCTGCCCGACCGTGAATCGCTTTCCTCAATGGCCTCCCTGCTTCCTCCCGATGGCTTTGAGACACGGCTGTCGGAGAGAATCGACTCTCTCGCTTCAAAGGAAACTGATAAAAGTCAGAAGACAGTCAAGCCTCACAGCGCATCGGTCATCCAATGGTTCATGACCGCCGCCGCTGCCATGCTTATAGCCGTTACAGCCCTGACGAGGATAGCCACTCCGACTCCCCACCCTACACCACTCACTCCGGAAGAGACCTACGAGCAGGCAACAATGGCTCTTATGGTCTTTTCGGATGCACTCAACAAAGGCTATGCAGCCATCGAACGTGCAGATGCTACCACTGCCGATGCGTCCGAAAAAACAGCCGAAGCTCTCGCGGCAATAGGGATATATTTCCCCGCCGACTAAATACAATTCGTAAAATCCTAAGCCGAATACTCATCCCTCAAAAATCCGTCAGAAATGAAAAGATTACTCACCCTACTATTTCTCACCCTCACCCTATGCGTGACTGTCTCCGCCCAAAATGACATCTACAAGAAATGTGAGAAAGAAAAAAGCGTCACGACCGTCTATATATCCAAAACCATGCTTCAGATGATCGGCGACGGCAAGGCAGGCAATGTTGACAGCGGTGCCATGGCCCTGCTAAAGGATAAGATCGACAACGTTGTGATAGTCAATACCGACAATGCCAAGGGTGTAAAATTCCTCCGCGATCTGCGCAAGAACTATATGGACAATAAAAATCATGAGATACTGATGCAGATCAACGATCCTAATTCAGACATGGTAATGTTCAGAATCCCGTTGAATGGATCGAAAAACGAGTATGCCATCTCAGTGCTTGGCAAGGACAATGCCCACATGATCGTCATCGAGGGCAATCTCACCATCGAGGATATCGCCCGCGTCACCAAAGGCATGGGTGACAAGAACGGCATCAATATCAAGAAAAAGTAAGTTTACATCATATCCTTAACGTAACATACCCCTACAGGCCTGTCAGAGTGATACTCTATAGACTACAATAGGTCATGCGGAGTCGTGAGACTCTGCATGATATCATTTTGGCATTGAGCCAACGCCCCCAATCGTAATCATGTGAGTCATAAAGCGGCCTTAATGATTATTTAACGCGGTCGGAAGCATTTATTTTAAGGAAATTTCATAATTTTGCAATTTCCCAAACCCACTAACATCTATGCGCTCAGACTCAGCTCTCAGGCTGCTTTTCATACTTGTCGTGACTGCCTTTCTCGCCGCATGTGCCAGCATCGGCCATCCGGAAGGAGGTCCGCGCGACGTCACACCTCCGGTATTCGTTCGTTCGACACCTAAGCCGGGACAGGTAAATGTCTCCGGCAACAGAGTCGTGATCGAATTTGATGAGAACGTCTCTCTCGACGACGCAATGAACAAGGTCGTGGTCTCACCACCGCAGCGCACCACTCCCTCCGTAAGTGCCAACGGCCGCCGTGCTACCGTTGAACTGCGCGACTCACTCATACCCAACGTCACCTATACCATTGATTTTGCCGATGCCATCAAGGACCTCAACGAAGGTAATATCCTTGACGGTTTCGCTCTTGATTTCGCAACCGGCGATTCCATCGATACTCTACGCATATCCGGAATGCTTTTCGAGGCCCGCACTCTCGAACCGGCACAGGGAATGATCGTAGGAGTCTATTCCAACCTGTCCGACACAGCCATCAAAACCCTCCCGCTTGAGCGCATCACCAAGACGAATCAGCTCGGTCAGTTCACCATCCGCGGTCTCAAACCGGGTGATTATCGCATATATGCCATCAACGATGTCAACCGTGACTATCACTGGGACAGATCGGAGGATGTGGCATTCTATGATGTGACAATCTCTCCCTCATCCACTCCGGCTGAATTTACCGATACGCTTGTCAACATTGCCGGTGAGGATTCGGTTGTGACACGTGCGGGCACGCGTTTCCTTCCCGACGACATACTTCTCACTTGGTTCAACGAAGGCTACAGCTCACAGTACCTCCGTTCGTATGCACGCACTAACCCTAACCAGATCGACTTTGAGTTTGCAGCCAAGGCAGATACACTCCCCATCATCAAGCTCATCAACTCACATCGCGCAGGCGAGGAGATCTCACAGTGGGCCGTCATTCAGGCCAACCCCACGCTGGACACTCTGCGCTACTGGATCACCGACACCACCCTCATCGGTATGGACACACTCATGATCGAAGCGCGCTATCTGATGACCGATACGCTTGAACAGCTCTCCATGACCACCGATACACTCCGTCTGGTCGATAAAGGCGCGCGCAACCGTCGCCGACAGCTCGAAAAGGAAGCTCAGCAACGCGAGAAAGAGCGCGAGAAGGAGCGGAAAGAGCTTGAGAAACAAGGCGTGGATCTTGATTCGCTTGACGCAGCCGACACCATCCCCCCGCGCCCCACACCCATCAGCTTCAAGATCACTTCAGGAAGCAGTCAGGATGTCCATCGTCCCCTCGTATTCACTTCGGAGACACCTGTCGCTTCGTTTGATACTACCACGGTAAAACTTGAATGGCTCGTTGATTCCGTATGGTATCCCCTGCCATCTCCTGTCATCAGTCTGATTGACTCGCTCAATACGCTGAAGTACATAGGTGATTACAAATGGTCGCCCGGCGAGAAATACAGGCTTACCGTTGACTCCGCCGCCATCTATGACATCTATGGTCTTACGAACGATCCCATAAGTCACGAGTTCACCGTAAAGAAGCTTGACGAATATTCGTCACTTGCATTCAATATAACCGGACTTGAGGGCCGCCCGGCCGTTGTAGAAGTTCTTGACGGCTCTGACAAGGTTGTAGCGGCCGCTCCGGTCAAAGGTAATATAGGCCGTGTAGAATACCTGAGTCCGGGAACGTATTATGCCCGACTGTTCATTGACGCGGACACCAATGGTGTCTATTCCACCGGTATTCTTGACTCCATCCAGCCTGAGGAGGTCTATTATTACCCCAAGAAGATCACGCTGAAAAAGAACTGGGGTATCGAACAGCCTTGGGACATCTACGAACTCCCCATCGATCTCCAGAAGCCGCTGGATGTCAAGAAGAATAAACCCAAACGCAAACGTGGCGAAAACGATCCTGATGACAACAACGAGGATGAGGAGGACGATGAATTCTTCGATGATCCCTTCATGAATGCCGCTACACGCAATCAGTTTGGCAACAGCTCGCTCGACTACCGGCGACGATAGCCACAAACAACAGGAAAAACATGGTCCTCCGTATGCATGTCGATTATTCCGGGCTGCATACGGAGGACCATGTTTTCATTCCGTAAATAAAATTTATCACGCTCACATCATCTACATAATTTTTGCAATTCAGTGAAAATTCGTAAATTTGCACCTCAGTTATGAGCGCCATTAAAGACATAAGGCAATCTCTAAAGCCGGAGCTTGAAAGGCTGGACACTATCATCAGCCGCACGCTTGATTCGTCAAACCCCTTGATGGATCAGGTGATCAGCAACTATTTGAGCCATAAAGGCAAGCAGTTACGCCCTATGTTGGTGATGCTTACAGCCAAGCTTTTCGGTGGTGTCAATGATCTCGCTGTCACGGCGGCAGCTTCTGTCGAGATCCTTCACAATGCGTCGCTCATCCATGACGATGTGGTCGATGATTCAGACCGCCGTCACGGACACGAGACGATCAATGCGGTGTGGGACAATCATGTGGCCGTACTCGTCGGGGACTTTTTCGTGTCCAATTCGCTCAAACTTGCCACAGAGACCTCCGATCTGCGTGTAATCCGTGCCATCGCCGATCTCGGTGCCCTGCTTTCGCTCGGCGAGATGGATCAGATCTACAATGCGCGTTACCATGAACTCAACGAGGAGGCATATTTCAAGGTTATATCCCACAAGACAGCCTCACTCTTCGTGACCTGCGTGTCGATGGGTGCTTACTGTACAGGAGTGGATGACTGGCGACTCGGTGCTATACGTGAATTTGCCGAACTTTTCGGACGTTGTTTCCAGATCAAGGATGACATATTCGACTATTTTGATTCGGACATCATAGGCAAACCGACCGGCAATGATCTGCGCGAAGGCAAAGTCACCCTTCCCCTGCTCTATGCCCTCACCAACGCTACCACTCTGGAAGCGGATGAAATGCGCGCCTTGCTCCGCGAGGAGCACGTACTTTCCGATGCCGACATACGTCGCCTGATAGATTTCACTCATGCCAACGGCGGTATCGACTATGCATACGCCACAATGCAGCGTATGAGGACAGAAGCTGTGAAAATCCTTGAGCAATTCAATTCACCCGTGACCGAGGAGTTCATCGCCCTGCTTGACTTCGTAATCTCCCGTGAGAATTAAAGGGATATATTATTTCCACTTTACCATACCACCTGATCATCTATCAATACAATTCGGGGTTGTTTTTTACACAGCATCCTGCGTCTTACATACACCTACTGACCTTTACATAGCCCTCCAAGACTTTTTAAAGATATATCGTATAAAAAATTACAGGATGAATGTCATCAACGACATTCATCCTGCTGGATTTGATTCTTCTTGTGCGCTTCAGGATGGGCTTGAACCAACGACCCCCTGATTAACAGTCAGGTGCTCTAACCAACTGAGCTACTGAAGCAGTAGTTTGTAATACGAAAAAAAAGAATTTTGTTAATCGTGCGCTTCAGGATGGGCTTGAACCAACGACCCCCTGATTAACAGTCAGGTGCTCTAACCAACTGAGCTACTGAAGCA